>DASRRN010000637.1:0-5340 GCA_035695685.1 Acidobacteriaceae bacterium
GGAGCGAGTAGAAGCGGGCAAGGTCGACATCCTGATCGGTACTCATCGCCTGCTGTCAAAAGACCTGCACTTCCAGAACCTCGGCTTGCTGGTGGTGGATGAAGAACAGCGCTTCGGGGTGCGCCACAAAGAGCGATTGAAACAGCTGCGGCGGGAGATTGATGTGCTGGCCATGTCGGCCACGCCGATTCCGCGCACCCTGCACATGTCGCTGGTCGGACTGCGCGATATGAGCGTGATTGAAACGCCACCCAAGGACCGGATGGCGATTCAGACGGTGGTGGCCAGGTTTGATGAGAAACTGATTCGCTCCGCCCTGGAACTCGAGTTGGAGCGAGGCGGCCAAGTCTACTTTGTCCATAACCGGGTCGAAACCATTTACGAGATCAGTGCCAAGATCCAGGAGCTGGTGCCTCACGCCCGGGTCACTGTCGGCCATGGCCAGATGAGCGAAGGCGAGTTGGAGCGCGTGATGCTGGCCTTCATGCACGGGGAATACGATGTGCTGGTGGCGACCACGATCATTGAGAACGGGCTCGATATTCCCCTCGCCAACACTATCCTCATCAGCCGCGCCGACCGCCATGGGTTGTCTGAGCTGTACCAACTGCGGGGAAGGGTTGGCCGATCCAACCGTCGCGCCTATGCCTACCTGCTGATTCCGCCGGAACACGAGCTGACGGAAATTGCGCGCCGGCGGCTGGCAGCGCTGAAGGAGTTTTCTGACCTGGGGGCCGGCTTCAAAATCGCCGCACTGGATCTCGAGCTGCGCGGTGCAGGCAATATGCTGGGAGGGGAGCAGAGCGGTCACATTGAGGCCGTAGGTTTTGAAATGTACACCAGCATGCTGGAACACGCGGTCAATGAGTTGAAAGGCGAGGAGCATCCGCCACGGGCAACGACACAGCTCAATCTCGGGATCAGCCTGCGCATTGATGAAAACTACATCGCGGAAGAAAATCAGCGGTTGCGCATCTACAAGAAGATCGCCGGCGCAGAGGATGAGGGCATGCTGGGCGAAGTGCGGGCCGAGCTTGAAGATCGCTACGGCGAGCTGCCGGTCAGCGTGCACCATCTTCTGGAAGCAGCCAGCCTTCGCCTGCAATGCGAGCGGACGGGAGTGGCGCAGGTGGATCGCAAGCGGGACCAGATGCACATCCGCTTCACCGGCCAGGCCAATATCGATCCTGGCCGGCTGATGAAGCTGGTGGCGCAAAATGCCAAGAAAGGTGCGCAGTTCACGCCCCAGGGAGTGCTTCGTTTTCCGCTCAAGGCGACAGAGCCAGGGGATGTGTTGGAGGAGATTCGGGCCCTGCTGGAAGCGCTGACTGCCGGTGAAGAAGCCGAGGTGGCAGCCCAGCACCAGCGTAGATAGGGATGCGCAAAAGGTTCAGGTAAAGATTCGTGAAACCACACGTCTCGCGAAAGGCCAGCAGATGTGTGGGCACCCCAAGGATTGGTTGCACTTCAGACGCAGGAACATGAAGCGGCCTTTCAGCTAAGCAGTTTTGGAGACACCCTCGCTTGTTGCATTGCAAACGGATCGCGATTGTACTGGTTGGGCTTGCGGCGGCGGCCGGGTGCTCGAACAAGACACCGGCACCTGCATTACAGGCGCAAGGTGGCGCTGCCGGCGCACTGCGCAAGCTGGCCGATGAATACTTCGACCAGGTCTACTTCCATTACGCCCCGTCAAACGGCACGTCG
Source organism: Acidobacteriaceae bacterium (assembly GCA_035695685.1). Classification (GTDB taxonomy): domain Bacteria; phylum Acidobacteriota; class Terriglobia; order Terriglobales; family Acidobacteriaceae; genus PALSA-350. The sequence continues at coordinate 1,708 of DASRRN010000637.1, forward strand.
CAGGGTTTCCACCAGTACGATGCACAGCTTGAGGATTTCTCACGCGCCGCGGTCGATCGGGAGACCGCTGACCAGAAGCGGTTTGAAGGCAGATTTGCCGCCATTCCCGCGGACCAGCTCGATTTGACCAGTCAGGGCGACCTGGAGTTGTTGCTGGGGAATATCCGCGGCAGGCTGCTATCGCTCAACACTATTCGCTTGTGGGAGAAAGACCCCGACCAATACTCGAGCGGGATTTCCGATAGTGCTTTCGTGTTGATGGAGCGGAAATTCGCCTCGCCTGACGACCGTTTACGCTCGCTGGTTGCGCGGGAAAAGCTGATGCCGGCAGCACTGGACGCGGCGCGTGAGAATCTTAAGAACCCACCGCGGATTTATACCGAAATCGCCCTGGAACAACTGCCGGATATCATTAGTTTTTTCCAGTCGGACGTTCCCGCGGCGTTTAAGGAAGCGGCGAACGAGCAACTCAAAGCCGAATTTTCACAGTCGAACAACGCCGTCATCGCGGCGTTGAAGAGCTACCAAACCTGGCTCAGGAAGGATGTTCTTCCCCGTTCCCATGGCGACTTCCGGTTTGGTGCGGAAACCTACTCGAAGCTACTGCTCTACGACGAGATGGTGGACACACCGCTACCCAGGTTGTTACAGATTGGTTATGCTGACCTGCATAAAAACCAGTTGGAGTTCAACCGCATCGCGCAAGAGGTGGACCCCCACCGGACCGTGCGCGAAGTGCTGGCGGAACTGCGCGGCGATCACCCTGCTCCCGATCATCTGCTGCAGAGTTTTAGCGAGACGTTCCAGGGTTTGATTCAGTTCATCCAGGAAAAGCATATCGTCGATATTCCTTCGCCGGTGCGGCCCACACTGGAAAACACACCCCCTTTCATGCGGGCGACGACGACCGCATCCATGGACACGCCGGGCCCCTTTGAGAAGGTCTCGACGCAAGCTTATTTCAATGTGACCGTGCCTGATCCACATGCGCCTGCACAACAGACGGAACAGCTCATGGCTCAGTTCAACCGGGGAACCATCATCAGCACGGCGATTCATGAGGCTTATCCGGGCCACTACGTGCAGTTTCTGTGGGTACCGCAGGCGCCCAGCAAAGTGCGCAAGCTACTGGGGGCTTCTACCAACGACGAAGGCTGGGCCCACTATTGCGAACAGATGATGCTCGACCAAGGCTATGGTCAACCGGGGACGGGGGCGCGCGACGCCCGGGATGCGAAGATGATTCGCCTGGGGCAACTGCAGGACGCGCTGCTGCGCGACGCCCGGTATATCGTTGGCATCCAGATGCATACGGGGCGGATGACGTTCGATCAGGCGGTAAAATTCTTTGTAGACGAAGGTTATGAGACACACGCCGGCGGCTTAGTCGAGACCAAGCGTGGAACAATCGATGCGACGTATCTTTACTACACCTTGGGCAAGCTGCAAATACTCAAGTTGCGAGCCGATCTGGAAAAAAAGCAGGGCGCGCAGTTTTCGTTGCAACAATTCCACGACGATTTTCTTAAACAGGGATTTCCACCCATCAAGATCGTCCGCCGCGCACTTCTGGGGGACACGTCACCAACACTCTAGGTTTTCCTGCATCCTACGGTACGCGGAACGGGATGTCGCTTTCACCCTAAGACTGGACTGGAGCTTCAAGAGATGAAAGACAGAGTGCGCAAAGCAGTTTTTCCGGCGGCCGGTCTCGGCACACGTTTTTTGCCGGCAACCAAGGCGCTGCCTAAAGAGATGTTGGCGCTGGTAGACAAGCCGCTCATCCAATACGGAGTGGAAGAAGTCATTGCGGCGGGCTGCGAACAAATCATCATTGTTACAGGCAGAAACAAGGCAGAAATCGAAGACCACTTCGATATCAGCTTTGAGCTTGAGCAACTGCTGGAGAAGCGGGGCAAGACGGAGTTGCTCGCCATGACCCGGCAGATATCGCACATGGCGCGGATTGCCTATGTGCGGCAGAAAGAGGCGATGGGGCTGGGACACGCGGTGCTTATGGCGCGTGACCTGGTGGGTGACGAACCGTTTGCCGTCATTTTGCCCGATGACATCATTGAAGCCAAGGTGCCGTGCCTGCAGCAAATGATGGAGGTGTTTGAACGGACGCAGTCTTCCATCCTGGCCACACAGGTAGTGGAGGGTCCATCGATCTCTTCTTATGGGGTGCTTGACTGCATCCCGGTCGAAGGCCATGAGCGCATCTTCGACGTCAAAGGCCTGGTAGAGAAGCCGAAACCGGAGGAGGCGCCCTCACGACACGCGATTATCGGGCGCTACATTCTTACCTCCAGAATTTTCGACGTACTGGAGAAGACGCCGCTCGGCGCCGGCGGGGAGCTGCAATTAACGGACGGCATCAAGGGCCTGCTGCAGAACGAAAAAGTCTACGGGTATAGTTTCGACGGGCTGCGGTTTGACGCCGGCGACAAGTTGGGCATGCTGAAAGCAACGGTAGAGTTCGCCTTGAACCACAATGAGCTGGGAACGGCTTTTCGCGAGTATCTGAAGTCGTTGTCGATTTAAGCGTAGACGCAGGGCGAGAAGTGCAGGACAAGACCGCAGAGCTCTCCACAAACAGCAGGTCCCTCCGCTACGCTTCGCTCCGGTCGGGATGACAATTCATGGGAATGAAGGGACTGGTTTCCGCAACAGAATTGTCATCCCGACCGAAGCGTACCCAGATTTCCTACCTCGCGGCACTCGCAACGACAACGTATGCGGCTTTCCGTAGAGAAAGGCGCATGAAGTTTGCCAGCGCGATCAAGTTCCACAGGAAATCTGGGGGAGCGTAGTGGAGGGACCTGCTGTGCACCCCTCCCAAGCCACAAAATCTTATCGAAGCGCAACCTTCTCCTTTGTCATCCCGACCGAAGCGAAGCGTAGCGGAGGGATCTCCAGTTCCGCGGACCTTTCCTGGAAATGTTTTTCGACCGGAGCGTAGCGTAGTGGAGGGACCTGCTGTTTCTTCTAGAGGAAAACGTGCAATATCCTGAGACCCGTAAAGATGACCAGGTGGATGACTATCATGGGATCAAGGTCGAAGATCCCTACCGCTGGCTTGAGGATGATAACTCCGCTGAAACCATGGCGTGGGTCAGCGCGCAAAATCGGGTAACTTTTGACTACCTGGAGCAGATTCCCTACCGTTCGCGCCTCAAGCAGCGCCTCCAAGAGCTCTATAACTATCCCAAGTACGGCATCCCAAGCCGTAGCGGTGCCCATTACCTTTGGTCGAAAAATGACGGTTTGCAAAATCAGAGCGTGCTGTATGTACAAGAGGGGTTAGAAGGAACACCCCGGATTTTGATTGATCCCAACCAACTCTCTCCGGACGGCACGGTGCGCCTGATGGCCGGGGAAGCCTCACGAGATGGGCGCTACTTTGCCTACTATCTTTCCAGCGGCGGGTCGGATTGGTTGGAGGGCCGTGTTCTGGAGATTGAAACGGGACGCGTTCTCGAGGACCATCTGATGTGGCTGAAGGTGACTGGCCTCGCCTGGTTCCGCGATGGTTTCTTTTACAGCCGATATGACGCGCCTGAGGACGGGCACGATCTTTCTTCCCGCAACCACGGCCACCAGGTTTATTACCACCGCCTGGGCACAGCGCAA
>DASRRN010000638.1:0-11762 GCA_035695685.1 Acidobacteriaceae bacterium
GCGGGGCGAGTTCGCCTGCTAGCGCTCTGCTGGATCGGGTTTGTTCTGGTTTTTTTCACCTTTTCTACAACGCAAGAGTATTACTCGATGCCATGCTATCCAGCCTTTGCGTTGCTGCTGGGTTCAGCAATGGCCGAGGAGGGCGGTTGGATCCGCGGAGGCACGCGGGCACTCAGCACGGTCTGCTTGGTTGCCGGCATTGCCTGCTTCTCCATTCTGTTGGCGGTTAGACATGTACCCACGCCGGGGGATATCACCGCAGCACTCAGCGTACATCCCAATGCCTATAAGTTATCGCTGGGCCACATGGAAGATCTCACACTCGATTCATTCGCTTACTTGCGTTTGCCGCTGGCGCTCGCCGGCACGGGCTTCCTTTTGGGTGCGATCGGCACGCTCAGCATGAAGGGTTCGCAGCCTTACCTGCGCGCGTATCTCGCCGCTGCCTTGATGATGGTCATATTTTTTCAGGCGGCTCGTCTCGCGATGGTCAAATTCGATCCATTGCTCTCCTCCAGGGACATTGCGCGTGCCATTTTGCGAGATCCGCCCGGTCAGATCATTCTCGATCATAGTTATTACTGGTTTTCGTCTATACCTTTTTACACCAACCGTCCGGTACTCTTGCTCAACGGGCGGTGGAACAACCTCGAATATGGTTCGAACGCGCCCAATGCTCCGGACGTATTCCTCGACGACAGTAAGCTCAAGACACTCTGGTCACGACCGCAACGCTACTACCTGGTTGCAAGATCGGGTCAACTTTCGAGATTTACTGAGCTCCTCGGTCAAGACCGGATCGAGATTGTAGATCGCAGCGGCGGCAAGTTGCTCTTGACGAACATGCCTTGCTGCAGCGAGGGGCAATAGCTTGAAGATTTCCGCGGAGGCCAATCGGAAGGTGAATATAAACGAGCTCGGCTTTGAATCCTGGAGCCGCCGCACACGCGTGGCGCTGGTGGTGGCTATCTCGCTCATCTGCTTCCTTGGTCTGTGCCTCGCGGCGCCCATCCCACTGGGTCCCAGCTATCACATTTTTGCCGACAATCGAACGCAGTTGGGAATACCAAACTGCCAGGATGTGCTATCGAATATTCCCTTCATGCTTGTCGGGTTGTGGGGCACGCTTTGGTTATGTGGCGGCGCAAGTGCCGGCGCCTTCCGCACACGCCTGGAAAAGACGGTCTACCTGGTATTTTTTCTGGGCGTTGCACTCACGGGAGTGGGCTCGTTTTGGTACCACCTGAATCCCACCAACCAACGGCTGCCCTTCGATCTGCTACCCATGACGTGCGCCTTCATGGCCATATTAACGTCAGTGGCCATCGAAAGAATCGGTGGGAGGTTCGGAAGGTCGCTTTTCATTACCCTGTTGCTTCTCGGTTGCAGTAGCGTCGGCTACTGGTATGTCACCGCGGCGCGCGGGCATGGAGACTACCGCTTCTACCTGTTCGTTCAGTTCTTTCCGCCGATATTGATCGGGCTGATGATTGTTTTGTTCCCGTCCTCTTACACCGGCATGAAATATCTGGTAACGGCTTTCTTGCTATTTGTTATCGCAAAGATATTTGAATCATTCGACGCTCAGATTTACCAGGCCGGCCACATCGTGAGTGGCCATGCCTTAAAGCACATCACGGCGGGTGTGGCTTGTTACTCAATTTTGCTGATGCTACAGCGTAGGAGTGCCACGACCACCCTTGCTAATGGTTGCATTCGATCATCGGTTTAACGGCAAGCGGAGAGCGGCTTGACAGGTATCCGCAGGGAGTCAGTATGAAAGACGCCATCCTTGAGTTGGTTGTATGTCCTAAGTGTCTTAATCGTCTTGAGATTACGGTTACCAGCCGGAACAGTGGTGAGATTGTCGATGGCTTATTTCGCTGCCTTCATTGTGGTTCTACCTTTCCGATTGTTGCAGGAATACCGCGGTTTCTTCCAGCGAGCCTTACCCAGGATCAAAAAGACACGGCAGATGCATTTGGCTATGAATGGACTCGGTATTCGACGATAACTGCTGAAGACCGGCGAGAGTTCCTTGATTGGATTGCTCCCTTAACTCCAAAGGACTTCGAAGATCGGATCATTTTAGATGGCGGGTGCGGCAAGGGCCGTCACGTTTTATTAGCCACTCAATTCAATGCGCGGTCGGTGGTCGGAATAGATCTTTCAGCTGCCGTGGAAGCAGCCTATCGGAACACCATTCATCTTCCAAACGTACATATCATCCAGGCGGATATGTCTTTTTTGCCATTTGCGCGGCCGTTTGATCTGGCCTACAGCATCGGTGTTTTGCACCACCTTCCGGTCCCCAAAGACGGCTTCGTTGCATTAGCAAGCCACGTAAGGCCTGGTGGACGCATCGCTACCTGGGTCTATGGCAAAGAAGGCAATGAGTGGATCGCGACTTTGGTAGATCCCATCCGCAAAAACATCACCTCGCGTCTGCCACGAGTCATCACCCGCATTCTCTGCATTCCGCCGGCGGTAGTTTTATATTTGGGCCTCAAGTTGCTTTATCGTCCAGCAACGCGGATTCCCTGGTTAAAGCGACTTCTACCTTACTCAGATTATCTCTGCTCCATCTCCAATTATTCCTTCGCTGAAAATTTTTGGAACGTCTTCGATCAGCTCGTCGCTCCCACGGCCTTCTACCATAGCCAAGCTGAGGTGGAGGACTGGTATAAGACGATCCAGGGAGAACAGGTGGTAATTTCGCGGCATAACGGAAACAGCTGGCGTGGTACAGCTATACTTCCCGGGGCGCTCGCTCGGTAATCCTGGAATACGAAAGATTGCCGGCGCATAACTTCCGCCGTCACCGTTCGATGCGTTTTGCATTTCCTTTTGCGGCTGCAATGTAGTTCTCCTGCGCTGGGAGCCAACACACTTGCGCCCGGCCATCTCGCCTGGCGTGTACAGTGATATGGATCCTCTTTTGCTTTGCGTTTAATGGAACCACCCGCCTTATGCAATCGCACCAGCAACGACCATCTCGAGTGTTCTCCGTACGCCTACGTCTCCTGAAATGGGCCCATCAACAAATTGGTTGAACGGGTGCGGCGTCCAGGCGTCGCGCGAAGTATCGGGCGTGTAAGTGAGAGGCAGGCCAGTGGCCGCGGGATCGTACGTCTCCGCATTGAGTGAAGACATCTTGTAAATCACCATATCGAGCGAGGGAACTACATACAGACCAAACCCACCCGCGCCCGACTTGAAGAAGGCGTCTCGCGGGGCACCCGCCACATGCCCGTCGCTGTTCACCTCAAATTGCAGGCTAAAGGGAGAGTGCGGATTGAAGGGAGAAGGCCGGCTCAGGAGTTGAATATATTCGAGCGGGATCAACTGCTGATTCTCCCAGCGGCCCTGCCTTGCGAGCAGATAGCCGAAACGCAAGGCATCCGTGGAGTGGAGAGCAATTCCTCCTTCGCCGGGAGTATGGGGCAGATTTCCCCCCGGGCGATGGGTGGCGTATCCCCATCGGCCCCATCCCATCGGTTGGCCGAGTTTCTGATCCAGATAATCCTGCAACTCCATTCCCACCACACGGCGAAGGACGATGGAGGCAATGTGAGGATCACGCGAGTACAGGTATCCCTCGCCGGGCGAAGTCCACATTCTTCCATGGAGCGCACTCCCGTCCTGGTCTTGCAACTGGTCGTGGACTGGATCGGGCGAAACCCAATTAGGCAGCTCTACATTTTCGCCATGAACGATCGCGGTAAGGTGACCGGCGGTGGCAACAGTTTCCCTACCCGGCAGAACACTGACGGCGGCCTGGATGCCCGATGTCATGGTGAGTAAGTTACCCAATTGGATGCCTGCCATACGAGGGTCGCTCAGGGGAAAAGCTTCAGGCAGATATTCCTGGGTAAAAACCTTCTGTGCCAGTCCATCGGGAAAGCGGCTACCTTGTTCCGACAACATGATTCCGCACGCGGCGCTGGTAAACATCTTGCCAATGGAATACATGTTGGGATTGGCTGTCCTGTGGGCTCTGCCAAAGTATTTCTCGTAGACCAGATAGCCGTGGCGAACGACCAGTAAGCCACCGTGTTGGCTGGTCGTCTGCGCATATTGGAACGCTTCATCCAGGCGGGCTGTGTCTATGCCGGTGCGGTTGCGAATCTCGGTGGCGCTCCGCAGCGTCCGCCAGCCGCCCCTGGAGTCGGGAGGTGGAAAGTAGAGTGGGTCGTTTCCGGCCGCTCGTGCGGCGAGGTTCAGCAAGGGTACTGCGACGGGAAGTGAAAGCAGCGTTCGCCGGGTAAGAGCCATCGGTCCTCTCTATACTTGAAATCGTGTCAGTTGGCATTTTAGACGTTCGCGCGAACGATACGCGCAGCAGCACGGCGAGGCTCATGCCCTGTACAGCGCCTTGAGAAACGACGATGAGAAGTACAGCGATGTTCTCGAAGCCCTGGGTTGTGGTTCTGCGCCTTCTGTTGCTCGCCGTCTGCATGGGATCGACCAGGATCTGCTGTTTTGCTCAGAATGCATCCGGCACGGCACTGCCGGAGACGCCAGTTCCGCGAGCCGCCAAAGCTCAGAGCTTTTGGGAGAAATTAGCCCAGTTCTACCGCGAGGATTGGCATGGAACAACATCACAGGGCCCCGCCCCGCCAAGACGTGGACTGCCCTCACCGCTCGCGTCCCCTCCATTTCCCAATTCCGACTGGTCTTACGGAGGATCCCCTGTCCTGGGCGAACCGGATACCAATAGCTATCCCCTCATGACTGCGTGGAATGGTGCGCGCAGCCGGACCAAGGTCTTTGGATGGGTCGAGCCCACTATCAACTTCAGCACTTCGGCAGACCGCAACGCGCCTGTGGCAAACGACGTCTACTCCAATCGGTTGGAAATGAATCAGCTGATTCTTTATGTGGAGTGCTTGCCCGACTCGGTGCAGAGGGAGCATGTGGATGTCGGATATCATCTGACCGCGTTCTACGGTACGGACTACAAATACACCACTGACAAAGGTTATCTGAGCAGCCAGTTGCTGGTGCACAACCACCAATACGGCTTTGACCCGATTCTTGAATATGTCGATATCTACGTGCCCAAAGTCGCCCAAGGAATGAACATCCGGGTTGGCCGCTTTATCTCCGTTCCAGGTATCGAGGCGCAGCTTACGCCCAATAACTATATGTTCAGTCATTCGCTGCTGTACTCGATCGATCCGTTCACCGATACGGGAATTATGACCACGGTGCAGCTAAGCGATCAGTGGCTGGTACAGGCAGGCATCACCGGAGGCCATGATGTCGCGCTTTGGACCAATGACGCCCAACCGTCGGCAACGGCGTGCGTCAGTTACACCACCCGCTCAGTGAATAACAATGTCTATCTGTGCGCCAACGGCATCAATGACGGCAAATACGCCTACAACAACCTGCAGCAATACGATGGCACGTGGTATCACAAGTTCTCGAAAACCTGGCATACGGCAACCGAGGCATACGTGATGTACCAGCGCGACGTGCCCAGCACCACCGGCTCCATCAAGCCCCAGCCCAACACGAATGGAGCGACCTGCCGTCCGGGCCTCGAGACATGTTTCGCGCCCGAGTACGCGGCGGTAAATTACGTTTTGAAGCAACTATCCGATCACGACTTCATCGGCTTCCGCAGTGACCTGCTCAACGACAAGAAGGGCCAGCGCACGGGGGTCAATACGAAATACACCGAAAACACCCTGATGCTGAGCCATTGGATTGGGACTACGGTGCAGATGCGGCCGGAGATTCGCTTCGATCACGCATGGGATCGGAAATCCTACGACCGGGGAAAACGACAGAGCCAGCTTACTTTCGCCTGTGACTTGATCTTCCATTACTGAAAAATCAGGTGCGAGCAGTGGCAGGTTGAAGACGTCGCATAATCCAGCCTCTTCCCGGCCGTTCGATGAGCCTCTTGGTCAGCAGGGCGGCGACGATCAATAGCAGATACGAAATCCACGGATCGAATACGATGAGGCCGCTCTTCTCCAGAAAATGCGAATCGTGGAGCAGCGTCCAGAGATTAAAGTGCAGCAGGTACAGGCAATAACTGGCCTCGCCAATGGCAATAAAGGGCAGCAGTCCAAAAAACCACGCGATCCGGTTGCGGCCGGCCAGGCACAGGATGACCCCGGCGAACAGGGGCATCAACAAGCCGTCATGCATCATGACGTAAGGCAGGCGATCGCCCACGCAAAGAAGCAGATAGAGCGCGGTGAACGCCACGAGTCCAATCACCAGACGCTTCCGGCTCTCAGGCCGAATCTTCTCATTTAAAAATCCCAAGGCCATGCCGAACAGAAACGAGGGCAGATGTTGCAGCGGCATGAACTTCAATGCCCGCATCCAGATGCCAACCGAATAACGGTCAGGGTGGGCGTCCCCATCCGGGTTGAAGTGCATGTAGAGCGCCGGCAGCACCAGGCTGCTGAGCCACACACCGAGCAGAATGAGCAGGATGGTGCGGGCCTGGCGAGGACGGCGGCGGGTGATCAACCACGGGAACAGGAGATAGAAGAACGCTTCGGTGGACATGGTCCACGCGGGCGTGTTCCAGAAGTTAGTCAAAAGCGGGTGCCATCCCTGTAGCAGCAGTGGGGTGAGAATCAGCCCCAGGCCAAAGTCGAACCGCGTGTGCGCCTGGACCTCTAGCGTTAGCATGCCCACCGAAAGGAGCAGGCTGAAGGCATAGACGGGATAAAGCCGCGAAAAACGTGCAAACCAAAAACTGCGGGCCGTGAGCGCCCCCTGTTGGGCCCGATCGGCATAGTTGTAGGTGAGGATGAAACCGGAAAGCAGCAGGAAGAAGCTGACCGAGACGTATCCGCCATTCACGATGGGGCTCAATGGTCCAAACGATTTGGGATCGGAAAAATGGAAAAAGACGAGATTGAGGGCAGCAAAGCAGCGGATGCCGGTGAGTGCCGGCAATTGCGATCGCCGCGGCGCGGAAACGGCGCCTGGCTTGACCAGCACCGGACCAGCCGGGGCTTGCATCGCCGTGGCCTGCATTGCGGGGACCGATCGTTCTGGAACCTGTAGTGCCCGGGAGAACTCCGCGACTGTGCTCCGGGGGGTCAGGCGGTCACCAGGGAACCGACCTTTTCTCCGCTGACTACGCGCAGGATGTTTCCGGGCCGGTTCATGTTGAAAATGATCATGGGCAAATTATTGTCCTTGCACAGGCTCACGGCGGTGCTGTCCATTACCTTTAGACCGAGCCGGAGGATTTCCATGTAGGTGATCTGCTCGAATTTAACTGCATCTTTGGTGATAACAGGGTCTGCGTCATAAATCCCTTCCACTTTAGTGGCCTTTAGCAGCACATCTGCTTTGATTTCCATGGCGCGCAGGGAAGCGGCCGTATCTGTGGAAAAATAGGGGTTACCCAAACCGGCAGCAAAAATGACTACGCGACCTTTTTCTAGATGACGGATGGCCCGCCTGCGGATGTATGGCTCGGCCACCTGGTTCATCTCGATTGCGGACATGACGCGGGTCTGCACCTCGCATTTTTCCAGCGCGTCCTGGAGGGCCAGGGAGTTGATCACCGTAGCCAGCATCCCCATGTGGTCCGCGGAGACGCGGTCCATCATGCGCGCTTGTTCGGCGACGCCGCGGAAAAAATTGCCCCCGCCGACGACGATTGCAACCTCCACGCCGAGGTCCCGGACCGCCAAAATCTCCAGTGAAATCTCATGCAGCCTGGCGACGTCCACTCCGAAGCCGCGGTCGGCCGCCAGCGCTTCTCCTGACAGTTTGAGCAGTACTCTCTTATACATTCATGCAAAGTATCGCACATCCCCGAGCGGTCTCTATCCCTCGGTTTGGGGGCAACTTGCGCCGTTTAGTCGACGCAAATTGAGGCACTTAAGTCTCAACGGAGGATACGGATTTGGCAGGCTGCGGAAAAGGTTGATTTGTACAGATGGGAAAAGGAAGAACGTACTTCAGGGCCAAATGATTTTGCTGGGTTTATGTACGGGCTAAAGAGTCTGCGTGAGAACTATTATGACGAAATCGAGTCCCGCACGGACGTCTGAACTTAGCCCAGGACGACAGTCCCGGGTTAACCGAAAAAGCTGGACTAGTCCCGCCAGGGACGGCTGAAAACTCGAAAACTCGTCCCCTGTGTTCAGCCGTCCCTCACGGGACTGGTCCAATTGCTTATATCTCCCCAGGACTGTCGTCCTGGGCTAAGTTCAAACGTCCCTTCGGGACTAGAGCAGAGTTCTCTCGCAGACTCTAAAGCCCGTACCTACCTAAAGAAAAGAGGGCCGGAGAATCTTCCCGGCCCTCTTTGTGTTTGACTAAAAACGCTATTCGGCTGTGTTTGGCTTGATTTGGGCCACCGTCCACACTGGATCGCCGACTTTGAAACGAGCGAACCGGCGGACGCTCAGGTTCTCACCTAACTTGCCGATCTTCTGCGCGATCAGGTCCTTGATGGCGAACGACTGATCCTTGATGAACGGCTGATCCAGCAAGCAAACTTCCTCGTAAAACTTGCTCATCTTCCCTTCCACAATCTGTTCGATCACCTTGGCCGGCTTCCCCGTGGCCGCAGCCTGGGAGCGGTAGATATCCTTCTCGCGGGCCAGATCCTCGGCAGTCACATCCTCGCGGCGGATATAGCGTGGATCGGTGGCCGCGATATGCATGGAAATATCCTTGAGCAGCTCCTGGAAGTCCTCCGTCCGGGCGACGAAATCGCTCTCGCAGTTGATTTCAATGAGTACGCCGATCTTGCCCCCGGCATGAATGTAGGTGCCGACAGCCCCTTCGGATGTGCTGCGCGACGCCTTCTTGGCCGCGGACGCCATGCCTTTCTTGCGCAGGACGACCACCGCCTGTTCCAGATCACCCTTGGCTTCCTGAAGCGCGTTCCGGCAGTCCAACATCGGCGCGCCAGTCTTCTCGCGAAGCTCCTTGACCTGGGCGGCAGAGATATTTTCAGACACAGTTGACATCCTCGTGCAATTCCTTTGCTGGCCTGTTAAGAGGCCTTTGAATTAGGTAGATTTAAAACGCGCCTAAAGCGTTCGCTCGGCGACTTCCGGCTCGTCGACCGCGGCTATCGCCCCAGGGGCCTTGCGAATGCCTCCTCCGAGCGCAGCTTCCAGATCGACCTCTTCCCCATCGCTCGATGGCTCATCGGCGCCGGCTTCCAGGCCGCTCACCTCGACTGGTGCAGCCTCGAGTTGTTCATCAGCCGTCACCCCAGCGTCGGCGGCGCGCTTGTCGCCAGCCATCTGGACCCCTTCGACCACGGAGTCAGAGATCTTGGATGTAAACAGACGAATCGCCCGGAGCGCATCATCATTTCCCGGGATGACGTAGTCCACCACGGTGGGATCGCAGTTGGTATCAACCACGGCGACAACCGGGATGCCCAGCTTGCGGGCTTCCTTCACGGCGATAGCCTCGTTGTTCGAATCGACCACAAAGAGAGCGTCCGGCAACCGGCGCATGTTCTTGATGCCAGCCAGGTTTGCCTGCAAATGCTTGCGTTCGCGCTCCAGCCGGATGACCTCTTTCTTGGTCAGAAGCTCATAGCGGCCGTCGGTGGCCATCTCATCCAGTTCCTGAAGGCGTTTCACCGACTTTTGAACCGTAATCCAGTTGGTCAGCAGTCCACCCAGCCAGCGCTGGTTGATGTAGAACATGCCGCAGCGGTTTGCCTCTTCGGCAATCGCGTCCTGTGCCTGGCGTTTGGTGCCGACAAACAGGATGACCTTGCCCTGCCCGGTGAGATCGGTAACGAACTTGCTGGCTTCCTTGAACATCTTCAAGGTTTTCTGCAAGTCAATGATGTAAATCCCGTTGCGCTCCCCGAAGATGTATTCCTTCATCCGGGGATTCCAACGCTTGGTCTGATGCCCGAAGTGGACTCCTGCTTCGAGCAGCTCCTTCATTGTGATAGTCGCCAAACTACCTCCTCTTGAATTGCATTCCGGCGTGGCCGGAATTGATTCCCTCGCCCGCTCCCGAAAGCGGGGCGGGGAAGATTATTAAGACAACTGCATCGACACTAGCGCTTGCTGAATTGGAACCGCTTGCGGGCGCCCTTCTGTCCGTACTTCTTGCGCTCTTTGATACGCGCATCACGGGACAGCAGGCCGTCGGCCTTCAAAGTTTTACGCAGCTCAAGATTGAACTCCAGCAGGGCACGGGCAATGCCCATCTTGACCGCATCTGCCTGGGCACTTACGCCCCCACCCTTCACCGTAGCCAGAACGTCGAAGTTGGCGGAGAGCTCAGCTAACTCCAGGGGCCGCTTGGCGGAAACCCGCTGCTGATGGGTAACGAAATAGGTCTCAAAGGGTTTCTGATTGACGACGAAGTTGCCGCTGCCGGGGCGCAAAAATATGCGCGCCACGCTAGCCTTGCGACGCCCTGTTCCGTAGTACTGAACCAAATCTGCCATGTCCGTCCTGTTCTTCTGAGTTCCTGCTAGCGGGCCGCCAACTCCAACACTTCAGGCTGCTGTGCCTGGTGGGGATGCTTATCGCCCCGGTAAACCTTGAGCTTGGTCGCCATCTGGCGCCCCATTTTGCTCTTGGGAAGCATGCCCTTGATGGCTTCCTCAACAATCTTTTCTGGCCGACGTGCCATCAGGCGTACGAAAGACTCTTCGCGCAGTCCCCCAGGAAACCCGGTGTAGCGGCGATAAACCTTCTGCTGGCCCTTGAGGCCGGTCAACACGATCTTTTCGGCGTTGACCACGATCACGTGGTCACCCATATCGATAAAGGGCGTGTATTTGGGGTTTTTCTTGCCGCTCAGGGTGCTGGCCGCTTCAGTCGCCAAGCGTCCCAGAGTCTTACCGCTGGCATCGACCACGAACCACTTGCGGGTAATATCGTGCGAACTCGGAAAATACGTAGACATCGTTACCTGCTTCTCCAGGAGAACCCTCATTTAGCCGCGCCTTGCACACCGCAAACCCCGCGGCCAGCACAGTGCATCCCGCAAACGAAAGGTTCAGAATCGCTTGAGTGGCGGAGAATTAGTTTAGAGCGTTTCACAGTTTCTTTTGACCTTACGAAGACCGCGAGGTGTGATTTCTTTGATGGAAATCACGTAATCGTCTTCGCTTCGGTGTATAGCGACTGTGAAAAACGCTCAAAGCGTTTCTTCGTTCGCTTTCCTGGCAGGCTACCTGGGCTCGCTCATCTTCAGATCGGTTTGCGATGAAGTGGCTTCCCGAATTTGACGGGACTTCACCTATTCGGATCGGACAGCGACTACAGAAGGCCGGACGCGGCGCTGCGCAAGAAGATCAGAGTAACGCAATCGGGCAGGTGAGTCAACGGGGGTAGGGTTACTAGTCGCACACAAAAGAGGCATTTCCGCTTCATTCAGAACAACATACGCTCTTCTTGGAATATAGCGGAGGTTCCCCCAAGATGACACAACGTGCCTCTGAATCCCTGGTAGCTGCACTCATTCGCGTCGGGTTGTTGCTGGCTCTCGCCATCATGCTCATGGCTGAGAACGCCCAGGCTCAACCGCCGTCCCCTCATTTACAGACTGGCCTTTCCACCAGCTTGCAACTGCAAACACACGTTGCAGGCACTCGAACGAACCGGACAGAGTAGCGGATATTTCCGTTCCCGGCCAGTGCGTTGGAGCAAGGAGACTTATGAAGTTTGAAAAGCAGCTTTCGTCGCTTATAACCGCAGCCCTATTGTGCGGTACATTTACCACACTCTCGAGCGCGCAGCAGACAGCGGCGGTCAGCGGCGAGGTGGTGGCTCCTG
>DASRRN010000639.1:0-9260 GCA_035695685.1 Acidobacteriaceae bacterium
ACTGAAGTCGTGCCCTGATACAAAACATCAGACCGGTGACTCCAGAAAACTCGCGCATTTCCGTAGATTTGGATGTATCCACCCTCTCCGAAATGTAGAAACTCCAGTGTATGGGCTGAAGCCCATACCTACCAACCCATACCTACCAACCCGTACCTACCAGCCCGTATCTTCAGCATCGAGTTTTTCCGCAGTCTGTTAGGGTCACGGCTTAACAATTCTTCGGTCAGGCACACTCTCGGTTGGCTCATCCACTTGAATTTGGCGGTCTACCCCTACAGTTGTTAAGGTTTGCACAATCCCGCTCGGCCAGCGGATTTCAATAGCCGCATCCGCGTCGACTTTTCCCAGGCCAAAGTGCACTCGTGGGTCGCTAGCCGACAGATATGACCCCGATGTCGTCACGGTTGCCCATTGCGAACCGCACGCAGTTGTCAACTTTACTGTTGCTCCAATGCCGTCTCGGTTGCTCTTGTGTCCCGTGAGGCGCAGCGACAACCAGTGATTGCCTGTAGCTGTCTGGTTGTGCAGTATATAAGCGGGGCCGCCATTAGTGCTCACTACCGCGTCGACGCGACCGTCATTGTCCAGGTCGCCCGTGGCCATGCCCCTTCCGACCCACCCCTCCTTGAATAATGCTCCCGAGATCGGAGAAACATCGACGAAGCTTTTGCCCGTGTTGCGCGCCAACAGCATGGGCTGACGGTAATGGATATTGGGTCTAGTTTTATCGATATTGTCCAAGTCATGACCCTGCGCGATGAGAACGTCCTTCCACCCATCGTTGTCATAATCGAGGAATCGAAGTCCCCACCCCGAGTAGGGCTGGGACATGGCGCCAATGCCGGTCGAGTCGCTTGAATATTCGAAGGTCCCGTCGTGCCGGTTGCGATAGATCGCGTATCTCTGGCCTGATAAGTCGGTCACAATGAGGTCCGGCCATCCATCGTTGTCGTAATCAGCAAAGTCGACGCCCATACCGGCGAACGCGTTGCCACCGGCGTCAACAGCAACACCGGATTGGATTCCTACTTCCTCAAAGGTTCCATCCTGTTTCTGATGGAACAGGAACTCAGGCATGCTGTCATTGGCGACAAAGAGATCGATTCGCCCATCGCGATCGTAATCGGCAATGGCAATCCCCAACGCCTTGGCAGGCTTGTCGAGACCCAGCTTGTGCGATACTTCCGTAAAGTGTCCGTTGCCATCATTGTGGTAGACCAGCATCGGAATCGCAGGGAAATGATCAGGGTGGCAGTACCCTCGATACCCCTCGCGATGCTCGCCGCACCACACGTCTTCCCAATCCCACTTGATGTAGCGCTCGACGACGAGATCGAGCAGTCCGTCATTGTCCAGGTCTACCCACGTGGCGGAGGTGTACCATGTGTCGCCGGCAACCGGCGTTTGCGCTAGTCCCGCAGCTTCGGTCACGTCGACAAAAGTGCAGTTGCCAATCCCGCGGTAAAGCCGATTGCCCCCATAGGCGGTAACGAATATATCCTCAAAGCCGTCGTTGTCGTAATCCGCGATTGCGACGCCCATCCCCAGCCCAATCCCCTTCAACCCGGATTTTTCCGTGATGTCTTCGAAGGTGCCATCGGGTTTTTGATGAAACAGCCGGTTCCAGTCACCCGGACCGTTTTTTAGCGGAACCGAACCCTTGGGTTCGGGATCCGGATAGGAAGCGCCATTTACGAGATAAAGATCGAGCCTTCCATCATTGTCGCAATCGAAGAGCCCTACACCCGACCCCATGGTTTCAATCTGATATTTGCGCGCCGTATGATTGGCGTTGTGGAGGAAGTGGACGCCCGCCTTTTCGCTAACCTCTACAAACTTTCCGGGGACGACCCGCTCCGCTGAACTGCAACCCGAGTGAGAAGGGGGTCTTCCCTCGGCCGCAACGAAAGACAAAGAAACAGCAAATACTCCAAGCGCGATCTGTAGAGGCTTGCTAGACTCGCGGAGACTTTTCCGCAGCCTGCCAGCTCCCTGAGAGCGCGGGTACATAGAATCGCGGCGCTCGCTCAAGAAGACAAGATTTGTTGAACGAGTCATCCCAGCCTCACGTCAAGGTTGCGGGCTCGTCGCCGTGGCGCGGGCCAGCATCTGCCGCATGAAGTCGTCTTGTGGGAAAATCTCGAGATATTGCTCCATCGCATTCAGTGCTCTCGCATATTGATGGGTTTGAACCAAGTGCACGACCAGCATTCTGCGGCTGTGTGGATCAAAAGGGTCCAGACCGATGGCTTTGTCCAGCATCGCAATTGCCTGCTCAGTGTCGCCCGTGTGCACCAAAGCGTCGGCAAGATCCGAGCAAGTCGTCGCCGTCGGCGCGCCCACTTGCAGGGCGTGCCGTAGATGCACGACCGCGGCCTGAAAGTCGCCATTCTTCAGGTCTCTGCGGCCCAACGAGGCCTGAACGAGCGGGTCGTCGGGTTGGGTCTGCTGCAGACGATCGAGAACTCTGAGATACGCCGCGACGTATTCCGGGTGTTTCTCCGCCAGCTCGCCGTAAGCCGCCAACAGAGTCAGCAACGGTGGCGGAACGGCTTCCTGACCGGGAGCCGGATTGATATGGATCAGGTCAGGCAGCGATGCCGTCGTCTGATGAAATGCGAAATCCGGAAACGGCTCATCGGGCCTGGCGAGAATGCGATGGTTTGTGGCGCTGGAGTGGGAGATTACCTGGATGTCACGCTTCGGCATATGGCAGCCTATGCAATTGTTGGCCGGCTTTTGTTGCATTCTCGTCGCGATGGGCAACTTACAGCTTTGATTGGTATGGCAAGTCAGGCATTTGGCTGCAAAGTAGGCTGGCGCCTCTTCGCGTGACGGCTCCACATGAGGGTCGTGACAAGTGATGCAGCGCAGGCGGCCGCCACCTGCGCGATAGCACTTGCTCAGCGTCATTGAATAGTAGTGCTCAACGTGGTCTGCCGTGGGAGGAGATTCCGGCTTAGGCGGAACCATCAGAATCGAGAGCGTGTCGTCGAGAGGACGTCCTGGGCGAAAGTCCTGGTAGGTCTTCCCGGGCTTGAGGACCCGCGCATCCCCGTTCTGATGACAGCCCATGCAGATGTTATCTGCGAGGTAGGGAGTCAGACGGGCTGGATTGACGATACGGGCATCGACCAGCGCAGCTTTTGCCCGCGTCTCAAGCCTTCCCCCGGACATGGCCTGAATATGAGCGGCGCCGGGGCCGTGGCAATTTTCGCAGCCAATGGCCAGTTGCGAAAACGGCTTGCTCTCGAATTGCCCATTCGTTCCCGTCACGGGGTTTGGCCGGCCACTGTGGCAGAAAATGCAGCCAGGCGTGATTGGCCGGCTAAAACCCAGATCGATAAACTCATATCCCGGAGAGGGCTCCCAAGTCATAGGATGGGAATAGAAGGACAGCGGCGCCTGAAAGAGATACCCATCTTTCTGAATGAGGCCCCCGAACCCATTGACTCCGGACCCGATCATCCATTCGAGCTGGTGGACATCTCGAAAACTCTCCTTGCCGTCGCTTCCAGTCGCCGATTCGCTTTGGTAAAGTTTTCCGTCCTGGGAGTAAACCTCAAAAAGCCGGTCGAGTCTTTTATTGAAATACTGCGAGGGGGGAGACGCCTTCTGCAGAAAGGCCGGCGTCACGATGGACATCGAACGGCCCATGCTAGTCTTCGCAAATTGTTGATAGATTCCCTGATGGCACGCCGAACAAGCCTGGGAACCGACGTATCCGTCGTTGGGTTCGCCGGCATGGGTCACGACAGTATCACTCTTTGCCGCCCCACCCATTGTCATCAGCAGGAGCATTGGGCATGCAAACAGGAACGCCCACAATGCGACCCTCCGCGATCCGCGGCTGGCTTCTCGTGGAGACTTCTCTTTCCAAGTCATGCCTTTACTTGTACTCCTACTTTGGGACGCTGGAGGCATCTGGCTCGTCGTTCCCTTAATCCTCCTTACGATGAAATACGCGGCCGACCCATAAAGGCTTCGGCCGCACGGTCCGCTTGTGTTTCTTAGAAAATAATCTTGCCGCTAAATTGCAGTTCTCGATTGGTATTTCCGGTTGCCTGTTGACCGTCGACTGATCCGAAGGTGCTCGGACTGTTGATATCGGTACTGGCGTAGTTATTTGGATTTAGACCGAAGACTGTATGGTTGAAAAGGTTGAAAGCTTCAGCTTTAAATTCGAACTGAGTCTCGTGCCAGAGGGGGAACGATCGAATCACCGAAGTGTCGAAATTGATGAATCGCTGGCCTCGGATAAGACCACGGTACGAGTTCCCGAACGTGTACTGTGCGGGAATGGCGAATGCTGCAGTATTGAACCACTCGTTTTTCGACCTCTGAAAACCAGAAAAGGGGTTACCTACCATATTCGCGCGTTCATATATGTTGGGGTTGCCGATATTGGCAACGTCCGCGCTGTCGACCACGGTCTGGTTCTGCCCGCTGCGGCCAGTGAAGATATTGTTGAGCTGCCAGTTGCCCAGGATGTAGTCGCCGAAGCGGTTGCCGGTGGAAAATCTCCTCCCCGGGCCGACCGGGACATCATAAATGGTGTTAATAGCGAGCGCCTGAGGCACGTTAGTGCCAGCGTAACCTCTGGACGCGCTGGGGTGGTACGCATCCTGCACGGTAAGACCTTCCGAGTTGAACCAACCGTCGTCTGCCGTGTAGCTTTCGGCCCAGGTATAGGCTACCTGGAACGAGAGGCCACCGGTGTAGCGCTTATCCAGTGACACCTGAAGGGCGTTGTAGGTGGAACTTCCGACGCCGTGGTCGTAAAGCGTGTGAGTGGCATAGGGATAAGGCGCCCTGGTTTGCGGGTCCCCGGGACCCGGGGTGAGCGCGGTGTTGTAATAGCCGCCGATATTGGTGCGGTGCGAGCCAGAGCCGACATAGTCAACCTTTAAGGAAGTCGAAGTGTTGAGCTGCCGCTGCACGCCGAAGTTCCACTGCTCAGAATAGGCATTCTTATAGTTGGGGTCGAAGAACCAATCGTTGTCGTTAAACGGGGTGGCAGGCGGGAACAGCCCGCCCCCCGGGGTGCCCCCAAAGGGGTTCTGGGAGTTAACGGTCGGAGTCGGCGACGCGGTGGTGGGTACGTTGACTTGCGGGAGGTCCGGATTACCGATATCAGGCCACGAACCCTCGGCGTTCTGCACCATCTGGGTAACCGCCGCCCAGTTGTCGTAGACGATGCCGAAGGCGCCGTGAACCGCTGTTTTGTCGTCAACCTTATAAGCAAAGCCGACACGCGGCCCGTAGTTGGTATGCACGTTGTGGCTTATCCTGCCGTTGGGACTCACCACAACATGGGGGGGCAGAGTTCCATCTCCCGGAATGCAAGGAGCGAAGCCGCGGACTGAGCACGGAGGCGGCAACAACTGCACGATGTAGGTGCCGTTGTCCCAATCCCAATCGCCGGTTTCAGGCCCGCCATTCTTGCCGATGGTCTTACTGGCCCCGTACCCCGGTATGAAACTGTAGTCGTAGCGCAAACCATAATTCAAGGTCAGTCTGGGGGTTGCCTTCCAGGAATCCTGCAGGTAGGCGCTTAACACGCCGCCAGGCCTTTCCAGTTCGTCGACGTTGCGGCGTTGTGCGGACTGGGGAACGTTAAGCAGGAAGGATGCCAAGCCGTTGCCTGTCGCCTGACTGGGAAATTGGGGCGCAGACGTTTGCGGATCGTTAAAGCCGAGTTGGGTGTAGTTGATGGTACTGGCAAAACCGGTCGTGACCCACCCCAGCCCGAACTTCACAGTGTGGTTGCCGATGATTTGCGTGATGCTGCCTTGGTAGGCGGTGTTGTCCGTAGCGAAGGGTGTGAGGTTGATTTCCTCGCCGTTTGCGCTGATCCCCTGAATGCCCAACTCTGGAACGAAGTCGCGCCCCGAGGAGAAATTGCCTACGAAAGAGGGGTCCCAGCCAACGGCACTGATGAGATCGGCCGTGGGAGCTCTAAATTCGTTGACGCCGTTGTCGAGCACTTCGGTGTGCGAGCCTTGGAACTGCACGATGCGCGTGGGGCCGAAGACATGGACCCAGCTGCCGCCAAAATTGCGCGAATTGATGATCAGGCTGCTAGGTAACGACGGAAGACCGGCGGACTGAGTGAGCGTCGAGTCGCTGAAACTATAGCGGAACCATGCAGAGTCTTTGGCCCCGAAGGTCTGGTCGAGGCGGACACTGAATTCGTTGAACTTTTGCACCTGGGGAGTGGTGTCGACTGCGTTCGCTGAGAACGAGCCGTTGCCCGTAGGATTGAAGAAGGGGCCCGCCGCAGGGTAAATAAATTTTGCCCAGGTGACCATTCTTTGGTCGATGCGACTTGCGGGAATCTGATTGTTTGGAAACGCAGTACGGCTGTAGCCCGTGGGGGTCGCGACGGTACTGAAAGGATCGTAAATCGGGTTTTGCCCGTTGTCTGACTCATCCCCGGCCAGTTCCGCGGCGGTAGGCACCAGGATGTCGGTATCCGACGCCCTGGAATAGCGCCACCCCTGATAAGCCCCAAAGAAAAAGGTTTTGTCTTTGCCGTTGTATAGCTTGGGGATGAAGACCGGGCCGCCGATCGCCCCACCGAACTGGTTCTGATGGAAGAAAGGCTTGGACTGGCTCGTCGGAAGAAAATAGTTGCGGGCATCGAAGGCGGTGTTGCGCAGGTAATCCCATGCGGAGCCATGCAACTCGTTGGTGCCGCTCTTGGTGACGACGTTCACGACGCCGCCAATCACGGAGCCAAATTCCGCGTCGTCGGTGTGGGAAACCACCTTGAATTCCTGAATGGCATCAATGATCGGCGCGACCGCATAGGTGCTGTTGATGGCAGCATAGTTGGGGAGGCCATCCGTGAGAAAGTAATTGCTGCGGTTGCTCTGCCCGTTGATGGCAGGAAAGGTATAGTCCGAACCGATCGCAATGGCGGAGCCGAAGCCGCCACCAGCGATATTGGTGCCATTTTGGGCGGTCGATATAGCAACGACGCCCGGAGTGAGCGCGAGCAGGGCGGTGAAATTTCGACCGTTCAGCGGGAGGTCGTTGACCTGCTTGGTCGCGATCACGGTGCCCAAGTTGGCGTTCGTCACATCCAGTTGGGCGGCGGCCGCCTCAACGTTAACCACCTGTGTCTCCGTTCCCACGGTGAGACCAAAGTCGAATGTGGCGGCCTGACCCACGGCGAGCACAAACGGCCCTAACTTTTGCGAGCTGAATCCCTTAGCAGTGGACTCGATGGTATAGTTCCCAGGCGGTATGCTGACAAAGCCATACGCACCCGCGTTGTTGGCGGTCGATGTGCGCTCGACCGAGGTATCGACATTCTTTAACACGATGGAGGCGCCGGGGACTACAGCCCCGGTGGGGTCTCGGATCACGCCGTTGATCGACGCGGTTGATACCTGAGCACCCGCGGATCCCCCGAGAAGCAGAAGGATAAAAGCGAGGATGATGCTCACGGTTTGAACGTTGGGGAGCGAACCTCTGCTTGATCTCACGAAACTTTGCAAGCGATCTTCCATATACCACCTCCAAAAATCCCGTTCCTCTTAGTGCGCTCTAATGTGACCGTATTTCGAATCTGGCCGCAGCGACCTTATAACCCTGGAACATTTGAACGAGTTAACGATTTACATATACTTGGCCGAACCCCTCAGATAGTGAGGTTGGCTTTCCCTTACCTCTTGGCCTATGCTCGTTCCATCGGCATCAATCTTGTACGTGCGTTCAGAAGCCACTCGCCACCTCGCGGAGGGCAAATTGGCAAGCGAAGAAATCCCGGCAATCTGGCTCAGATTGTTGGTCTAGTCCTCCGCCGGAAAGCACGATATGCCTCGATTGACATCGTTGTCAATTTGATTTGCAATAATCACACGCGAGTTCCGACTCTCCTTTGACAACCACTCTCTCCTTGGACAACCACTCTCTTCCTTAAGCGAAGCGTGAGCGACATAGAACTGCAGATCCCTCGGCTACGCTCGGGATGACCAAGGAGAGAGTGGTTGTCATATTCGTCCTTCGGTCTCCGGTTGTCTCTGTGTTGATGGGAGCCAATTTTCAGATGAGGCCATCAAACAAATATGGCAGGCAGATATGGCAGGAATTCGATGAACTCTACCCGCGGCGCTTTATTGAATCAAAGTACGTGGCCGGTAAGCCGTCAGCCTTGGGCCTCACACCCACAGGACTGTCGAACGATTAAGCTCGTGGGCAAGACAACAGCACGGGAGTGCCCTCCACGGCCCCGGAGGCGTTCGAACAGCAATTTTGCGGCTTCACGTCCAAGCATCTCGACGGGCTGTCGAACGACGGATAGCCCGGGCGTTAACATCTCCGCGAGTTCAAAATCGTCGAAGGAGAACATTGGTATATCGCGGCCCGCCTTTATCCCGAGTCGCCGCAAACCGCGCAAAGTCAGCATGGTGCAAACCCAATTCAAGCTAAAGATCGCGTCAGCACTCTGAACGCGAAACACTTCCTTTGCTAGCCACTCAGCAACCAACAAACTCTCGTGCTCCACAAGACACACTCTCGGCTCGAGGGACGCTCGTTTCATCCCAGCGCGGTAGCCGGCTACCCGTTCTCTGCAGGTATAGAGGTGCGGACGTGCGCCAATGGCGACAATCCTGCGCAAGCCATGACCCGCCATGTGCTCAGTTGCCTCTCGTGCGCTGCTCCGATTGGTCACGGTCACGGAATCGAGGTCAGCCTGTCGCAGCAACTGGTCGAAGGTCACAGCATGAACGCCCGCGGGGATGATATTGCTGAAAGAATCTGTTCGGCTATCAACTGGAGCGATAACCAAACCGTCTATTTGCCGGCCGAATAAGCCCTCGATTTCCGATCGTTCCAGATCGAGTTCCCCGCCGGAAGTAGCAAGAATCACTACATAACCATTCGTCCGTGCAACTTCCTGAACAGCGTTCACCGCATTGGCGTAGAACGGGTCAGAAAGATTGGGCACAATCATTCCGATCGCTGCGGATCTCTTTGCCTTGAGTCCCCGAGCCAGTTCGTTCGGCCGATAGCCGAGCCGTTCCATGACTGCCTGGATTTTTGCTGCCTTTTCCTGGCTGACGTTTTTCGATCGATTCAGAACTCGGGATGCTGTCTTGAGCGAGACGCCTGCCTCTCGAGCAACGTCCACTAACGTGGGTACTTGCGTTTTTCTTACAGCCATTTCTCAGCCAATCCTGTGAATAAGCTTAGTAAAGCCAATTCCCACCTGCTCTTTCCGGTGCAGCGACAGAGCCAAGGGCTGT
>DASRRN010000640.1:0-5016 GCA_035695685.1 Acidobacteriaceae bacterium
CAAGCATTCCCTCATAAAAATGAACTAGAATGCCGCATGCCCTCCCCGCACGTGCGCGCGCTGTTGATATTTCCTCTCCTGCTTGCCTCCTCCGCCTGGGGACAGGTGACGGCCGTGTATTCCCCTGACGGAAAAGCCCTCTCCAAACGGGTCGCGGCCTACTGGATCGACGCCAGCGTGAATACCGATGCCAAGTCACTGGACGCCTCGGAGGTTGTCGAATATCGCAATCCCTCCGGCCAGCCCGTTTCCACCATCCCGTTTCACCTCTACCTCAACGCCTTCCGTCCCCAATCCACCTTTTCCAAAGAAGCGCATCAGGAGGGGCTAAATGTGTCCCTCGCCCAGGGGGAACAAGGCTCCATTGACATTAAGAGCATCACTGCCGAGGGCTATGGGGACCTTTCACAGAGTATGAGATTCATTGCCCCCGACGACGGCAATCAAGAAGATCACACAGTGATGGAAGTCACCCTTCCGAAGCCACTGGCTCCGACCGAGGCGATTCGCTTCCAGATCGCCTTTCATGACAAATTCCCGCTAGCCATTGCCAGAAGCGGATACAAGCGGGACTTCATCATGGGGGCGCAGTGGTTTCCCAAGGTTGGCGTTCTTTGGAACGGGGTGTGGAACTGCCATCAATACCACGTCGATACAGAATTCTTTTCCGACTTCGGCACCTACAACGTGAATCTCACCCTCCCCCAGCGTTACACCGTGGGCGCCAGCGGTATCCAGACAGCAGAACAAGCCAATTCCGACGGCACCAGGACCCTCAGCTTCCGCGGCGAAGATATACACGACTTCGCCTGGGCCGCCTCACCCCACTTTCAGGTCGCCGACGATGTTTTTGTGAATAGCCTCGGTCCGGTGAAGCTGCACGTGCTCGTTCTTGCCTCCCATGCTGCCCAGCGGGACCGCTATCTCTCCATCCTGAAACAGACGATGCAGAAGTACGATGAGTGGTATGGACCTTATCCGTACAAGCAGATCACGTTGATCGATCCCGAACCAAACTCTGCGGTCGGCGGGATGGAGTATCCGACGCTCATCACCGCTGGCACAGACTGGCGCGAGCCGTCGTGGTATCACTTTGGCATGGATGTCACGGTAGCCCACGAATTCGGCCATCAGTACTGGTACGGCATGGTCGCCACCAATGAGTTTGAAGAACCGTGGCTCGACGAAGGCATCAACAGCTACAGTGAAAGCAAAGTTGTGGGGTCGCTTTTCGGTCAAAATACTTCTGTGCTGAACGGGCGCACTTTGTACACCAGCGATGCCGAACTCCAGCGGTTGTTCTATGTCGCTCACCCCGACGAAGACCCCATCGTGCGCCCGGGCTGGAAGTTCGCCAACACGGGAAGTTACGGGAGCATCGTGTATGGCAAAACCGCCACCGTGCTCACCACCCTGGAGGCTGTGTTGGGAGAGGCGACGCTTCGTCAGGCCCTGCGCGTCTACTTCATGCGCTACCGTTTTCAGCATCCCACCGGAATCGATTTTCTCGACACCCTAAAACAAGTATCCGGGCGTAAAGATCTGGAACCTTACATAGATCAGGCCTTCGAGGGCACTGAGCTCCTTGACTACTCCGTGGACTCGCTCACTTCGGACTCCACCGAATGGTGGAAAGGCGGCAATGCGGCCGGTCCTTATCAAACCAGTGTCGTGGTGCGGCGCAAAGGTACCTTCCTTTTCCCGGTGAACCTCGAAGTAGGATTTGCCGACGGTTCGAAGGAGCTCACCACCTGGGATGGCAGGGATCGCTGGGCTCGCTTCTCTTGGGTGAAGCCGGTGCGGGCTGTGTATGCCCAGGTGGATCCGGACGGGAATGTCCCGTTGGACGTTAATTCTTTCAATAATAGTTACACCCTGCAACGAGACCGGACAGCCCGTCTTAAACTGACGAATTATTGGGTCTTCGCCCAGCAGCTGCTGGGGCAATGGTTATCTTTCCTGGTCTGAGAGATGGGGGCCGCATAACTCAATGAACATGATGAGCCAATCACCATCCTCAGGGGAGCTACAACTTCAGTTGAAGCGCCCGCTGCCCAACCTTCTTGCCCGGGGATTTCAACTTGGCCTGCGCAATTGGCCCTGTGTGGTTTGGGCCTATGCGGCCAATCTCGTCTTTGCCTTGGTCGCCGCTGTTCCCTTCGCGACCGGACTGGCTTCTTACCTGGACCACAGCCTTGCTGCGCAAAAGATTGCCGGCACCATCGACTTCAGCGATCTCGCGGAGCTGGCGATCCGCGTCCGCGACACCAGTTTTTTCCCCATGGCGCTCCACACCGCTGGCTGGGTCAATCTGCTCCAGCTATTGCTGCTCTTTGTCTTTTTCGCCGGCAGCGTCTTTATCTTCGTCTCCGCTGAGCCACCACGGCTATCGGTACTGCTGCGCGGTGGTGTCGCGTACTTCTGGCGCTTTATACGCGCCGCCATCCTGGCTGGGGGCATTTCGGCTGTTATCCTCGGCATTCTGCTTGCCATACGGGCCGCGGTGTTGGCTCGGGCCGACGCGGTCTACGTCGAGCGCCAAATGTTTCTTTTCTCGGCAATCAGCGGCTTCGTGGTTCTGCTGGCCGCTCTGCTTTTGCGTCTCTGGTGGGATCTGGTTGAGGTCTACGTTGTGCGCAACGCCATGGACGGAGAGGGTAGAGTCCATCAGGCATTGCTGCCGGCATTCCGCCTCCTCTTCCGTCATTTCTTTCGCATCTTTGGCAGCTTCCTCCTGGCCGGTATAGCTGGCGTATGCGGTCTCGCTTTGTGCCTCTTTCTGTGGAAGCTTTTACCCGCGCACCAGATTTGGATCGCCGCTCTGCTGGCACAGGCCGGACTCTTTCTTTTGCTCGCCAGCCGTTTTTGGCAACGCGGGCTAGAGGTCGCGCTGGTCCTGGCTGCCGATCCTCCCATCGTCGTCGCCGACGAATTGGCTGCTGAGGAGATGGGAACGGAAGCGATCACCTCCATAGCCGAGGAAGATGTGCCGGTTTTGCCTGGCGCCTCGGCTTTGACGGGGTTGTCCGAACCCACCCTGCGCGATCTGGTGGCGAAGCTGCGGACCCAGCCGTTGGCCAATCTGGAAACCATACCTGGGCAGTCTCGGCCATCAACCGAGCCCGAAGCCGTGTCCCCACCGTCGGCCGCCGAACCAGAGATATACGATCCCTTGATTTCGCGGCTCGATCGACACGAAACGAAATTTCCGCTGGGCGGCGTGGCCCCCGCCAAAGAAGTTGCTCCGGCGAACTCAATTGAGGGAGAGAAACTCACCGGCCCATCGCCAGAACTCCCTCTTCCGGAGGAAGCTCCACTTCCAGAGAAGACCCCTCATGCAGGGGAGACCCCTCTTCCGGACGATACTTTGCTTCCGGAGAAAAGTCCTCATTCGGAGAAGAAGCCGCTTCCCTAATCGGCCCCACAGAGGCAACCGTCCGTCCTCTGCAGCACTTCCAATTGGCATGAGTTCACTAGATCCTGACGTTTTCCCCCAGCCAGGCCCCGATCCCGCTCCTGACGTTGAACCCGTACCCCTTCCACCGCCCGATCCAGACCCCGGTCTGCCCATCGATCCGTTGCCAACCCCGGCGCCGGTCTACTGAGGAAACCCTTCTCTTGCATCTGGGGAATTGTTACAATTGCATGAATTGAAAGAACTCCCGCCTGAATCGGCTAAAGCGGTTTAACAATTGGTGTAGACCGAAGCAAAGGACCTTTTCGTGGTTTTCTCCCAAGGAAAACCACTCATCGCGGCCTTTTGTCGGGCCACAGTAATTGTTAAACCGCTATCCCGGAGCGTGAGACGAGAAGTCCCAACCCGATGAATCTCTACATACTTCGTCATGCGAGCGCAGGCGTGCGTCGCGCCGATCCCGCTATTGATGTCAAACGTCCCCTCGACAAAGAAGGCAAGGAGCAGTGTTTGCTGGTCGCCAGGTATTTGAACGCCCTGAGGATTCAGTTTGACCTGGTCATCTCAAGTCCGCTCAAGCGGGCCCTCCAAACTGCCTCACTGGTGGGGACGGAGGTCGCTTATGACAGCAAAATACAGATCTCGGAATGTGTATCGCCCTCAGGTACCGTGCCGGGCTTTCAGTCTCTGGTGACTTCGCTTTCCGCCTACGACAACGTTTTAGTGGTAGGCCACAATCCCAATCTGCCCGAATTTCTGGGCTCCCTTATCTGCGCCCCGCGACCAGCCAGCATACGGATGCGAAAGGGTGCGATTGCCCGCGTCGACTGCACCCGCCGGCCCGGACAATTGATCTCGCTGATGGATCCGCGGATGTTGAGACAGATCTACGCCAGCGCAGCGAAAAGTTCGCGCCGAAACACCTCGCGGAAGTAATCGCCTTCTTTACGCAGCGACCAGAGTTCCAGCTCCGCACCGGTCCGGCCTGGGCTCAACTCCATGAGCACTCGCTTGGGATACACGCGCAGCGTCACTTTAAGCACATCGCTCGCGCGGTCCTGGTTCAGTGCGACGGCCAGGCGTAACAGCACCACCGCCCTTTGCACCCGAGCGAATTCCTCCGGAGGAATGGGCCGCATGGTGCGATCCGCCGGGTCGGGACGAGACTTGCCTAGATAGCGCGCGATGGCTGACGTGATGGCCCTTTGCTGCGGCGTAAACCCGAATAGTTCAGAGTTGGCAATGATGTATTGCGCATGACGATGGTGGCCCTGGTAGTTCATGAACTTGCCTACGTCCCGCATCATGGCCGCTGCCTCCAGCCAGGAGCCGTACTCCGGAGGCAGCTCGTGTACCGTCTGCATATCGCGAAACAGTTGCAGCGCATGTTGGCGTACTGCGTCAGCTTGCTTGGGATCAACGCCATAGAGTTTGCAGGTGGCCAGCACGCCCTGCCAGCGCTCTCGTTCGAACACCTGGTGAGCCGTAGTCTTGGCATCCTGTTCGGCCAGCATCTGGTCCAGGATGCCGTCGCGCAACCCGAGCTCTGAGTAGACAAAACCGGGCAGCGCGAAACGCTCCAGCAACTCGGCATAGACGTG
>DASRRN010000641.1:0-6993 GCA_035695685.1 Acidobacteriaceae bacterium
GGGCTTTAGCCCCTGCGCTTTTTTTCTCTGCCAAGTAGGCGTATCAGTCCTGCTTTAACGGGGCCCTGAACCATAGATAGATGCGCAATGCATTTCGTGCAGGATTGCCATTGCAGGGGCTGAACAGGCTGCGGGAAAACCGAATTCTTTGAAGGGGACGGCCTTCAGGCCGTCCGTAAGCGATTGAAAATCTGTTCGGCTTTAGCCGCTGAGGGGACGGGTTTCGCCCCCTGTTCGACCTTTTTCCGCAGCCTGTTGAAGCCCAATTCTCCTTCCCCTCCTTTACGGCACGACTGAAGTCGTGCCCTCAACAAAGCAAAACCCAAAACTGAAGCTCGATAAACCATACCCAGAATCGAGAAAATGTAGAAACTCCAGCGCCGGGGATAAATCCCCGGCCTACCCTAAAACCGAGTTTTTCTGCAGCCTGTTTAGCTCCTGAGGGATGATTTTCTTGCAGTTTGCGAATTTTTTAGCAGCCTGCTGGAAAGCAACTCGAATTCCTCGGCTGGCTCTCCATCCGCGTGTTCGGCCTGGACCCATGCGCTTACTTTGTGGGAACGCGCTTTGCACTCGACCCCTGCCGCTTTCCACAGTCGGGAACTCCCCATTACCAAAACGAAGCGCCCCACCCCCTTGCAAGAGTGTGCCGCGAAGAATGAGGCGCCCCGGGTTTTAGCTGGATTTATTTCTTACGCCTACCTCTTTGCACCATGGCCTGCGTGTTCGCCGTGGCCCACTTCTTTCACCGGATCTCCGATGTAGGTAAACTCCGGCTCCTGGTTCCACGGGCCGCGTTGCGGCGATCCGTTCGAAGACATGTGGTAGTAGATGTTGACGGTGTCGTCAGGCTTGACATTGCCGAAGGCGGGCTCCGTAAGTTTGCCCAGAGATTCAAGCGCCTTCATGAACATCTTTGTGTGCGAAATTTCGCGGGTCAGAAGATGGTGCAAGGCTCTCTTGGTTCCATCGTCTTTGGCCCGCTTGAGAAGTTCTTCATAGGTCTGGCGCGCACCGCCCTCAGCGGCGATGTCGGCACGCAGGTCGCGAACGACGTCACCACCTTCGTTGATATAGGAGGCGGTCCAGCTGTTGCCGGAGTCGTCAATGAAATGCGGCCCTCTGCCGCGCAGCGCAAAGAGCGGGCTACGGTGGGCATCGGCTTCGATCTTATCGACACCCTTAGTGTGCTGCTCGATGAGTTTGCCCACCACTTCCAGATGGCTGAACTCCTCCAGGGCAATGTCTTGCAGCATGTCACGAATGCCGATGTTGTCGCAATGGAAGGACTGCACCCAGTACTGCAGCGCCGCGGTGAGCTCACCAGTGGCGCCGCCAAACTGCTGCAGCAGAAATTGCGCATACGCGGGGTCGGGATTTTTCACCTCAACGGGAACAATGAGGTCTTTGCGATGAAAGAACATACAGCGTCTCCTTTGGGGGAGTCCGTGCTCACTCCGAGCAAAACGTTCATCCACATGCTCGCGATCGAGTGAGCCGAGGATCCGGGCTGATCGTGCGTTGCGGGTTGACGTTCTCAACGCCTTATCGACGTAGAGCTGCGTCCTTCGCTTCCGGCGTGTTGCCGTCGAGATGCCTTGCCTGGCACTGGGGGCTGTTCCGCGCCTGGTTGTCGTTTGCGGGGTTAATGACCATCCGGTTCGGCCGCTGTAAGAGCGTCCGAGACCGGCGGAATGCCGGGCCTCACAGATGAGAACGAGCGCTGCAACATGCGTGTTGCAGTCGGATTTCACACATCCCAAAGCAAACCGTCTTGGGTAGTGGCATTCAGCTATTGTGCTCCGATCTGCCAAATTGCGCCACTAACCCGTTTTGGTGATTTGAACATTTTTACTGACGGACCAATTTTTCCCGGGCAACCCGGGACAGCAGCAGCTCGCTCAACACCGGCTGCTGCCACGCAATATGCGGTTTGGGAATTGGACCACGATTCTGGTACTTCCTGCAGGCTTTTCATCAGGTCAGCGAAATATTTCTTCTGGTGCAGCTTATGCTTGTCGAATGCGGTGTCGCTCTCCATCAGCAGACCAGCCATCTTGTTCTGCATGCGCACCGGCTATTGCGACACCAGATTGCGATAACGTAGCAGACGTCGAAGATTTCGCAACTGTGGTGGTAACACATAGCAGGCACATAGCAGGGCGCATCGCAGCAGATCGGCAATCATACGTGCATCGATACGATTCGCCTTTGTTCTTGCCTGCAATGCGAATGGGGGGCAAAAGAAAAGTATCCAATGAATGAAGCACCCCGCCTTTGCAGAAGGGCTCTTCTTGATAGGGTACTTTTCGTCTGTCCGCCCGATAGCCTGTCCCCCCGATAGCCAACCTCCGGGTCGGCCGCAAATCGGAAGAACTCCGCCGGCAAGCAGCTAGTATGGCCTCGAAACGTCGGCGCGCCGAAACGGCCACTGCAGCCCAAGAAACAGCGCCGCAGCCAAGGCATCGGCGGCCAAGATGTACCACGGCCAGGGGCCCATGATGCTCAGCAACGAAGCGATAGGCGGCTTGCGCAACAGATACATGTAGTTGGTTCCGAGCCAGCGATCGACACAGAAATCGACAAGGGCAATCCCATTGAGCACCAACAGCGCGAATCGCCAGGAGCCCGGAGAAGGCCGCATCCGCCCTGTGCCGAGCAGAAAGATTACCGAAGCGACGATCATTCCGTGGCCCGCGAAGAAGGTAAGGGAGGAAAGGCTGGTGAGAGGTGCAGTCAGATATGGAGTCACCAGCGCCATGGATGCACCGGTGAGTCCCCAATAGTACGCCAGTTCCAGCAGACGCTGGCGTGGGTAGATGAGTGCGGCCACCGTGATCCAGAGAGCTAAATCGCATACTTCGAGGGGGAGATCCCATCGCAGCGGGGAATGCAGAACCGTGTAACGGAGGAGATACCAGCTAAGCCCCAGGATGCTGGAAACAATTGCGAAGACCCAGCGCAGAGGCCTCCCGATCACTGGTTTCCGCCGGACCATCCAAGCACTCACCAGGCCCAGCAACACCACCGATGCCAGAATGGCGAGATGAATCGGCCCGAAAAGTGGCACCTTGGTATGCATGCAGGGTGAATCCTGGGCGGCGGATAGCTGGTGTCACGCGATCGGCCGACACGAATCCGGAAAACCTTGGGAGTGCCGAGGTAGCCTCGCTCCAATTTATCCAGCAGCGATCCCGTTATCGAGACTTCAGGAAGCTGTCTGGGCAGGCGGCGTTACCTTGACCAAGGAACGAAGCCTCACAAATCGACCCGGACAGGTGGAGTTTCATTGATTTCAACTTCGTCAATCACTTGTTCGAGTGTGAAGCGGGGGAAAAAGATGCCAGGAAGTTCTCGTGACGATTTTTCGACACATAACCGGGGCCAGACGGGCCGTCAACCCGGGCGTCGGTGACGAAATCGTGAATGACGCCAGCCTAAATCTCATAAAAGACGGCTTTGCCCTGACGGACTAGTTGCATCAACAGGTCAACTAAGAGCCTTGGGGTGCAGTCCAGTTCAGTCTGTCTCGGATTAGATCCGGAATTAGGTCAGATCAGATCTCTGATTCGCTGCAGCAGATCAACCGGGTGAATCGGTTTGGCGACCAGAGGGAAATCGTACCCTTGTTCTCGGGCGGCACTAAGCAAGTCGTTCGTTTCAGCCTGACCGGAGAATAGCAAAATCTTGCAATGGGGCCACGTTTCTTTGATCTGAACGGCAAGATCGACACCGGACAATTCCGGCATGATCACATCGCAGAGTAACAAGCTCGGCGGAAGTCTACGAGCCTTTTCCAGAGCCTCGCGTGGACTTGTGAAGGAAGTCACTGTGAAGCCGTTCCTTGCTAGTATGACGGCTAGTGTTTCTGCAATTACTTTTTCGTCATCAACGACAAAGATTTGAACAGCGTCTTCTCCCGACACCAGATAACCCTCCGAGTTTTGGCCTGTCATTCGCAGAGACTGCACGCGGTCGCACGCGTAGTGTGCTCGAGACCATCCGTCCATCCACCTTCATGGGGGACCTCCGTGGGTCTGGAATATCCGGTTTGGCGAAACCTTTCGTTGCTCATAGAGAAACTGTGCCGGAAAGAAGACGGAAACATTTCCTTCGAAGTGCACCATAACGCCAGTAGGCAGCCATTCCGAAAAGACGATTGGAGTGGGGTAGAGTGGATTCATCACCAAATTCCTTTGTGCTATGAAGTGAAGGTGGCATCGACATCCGCGTAATTGTCCAGATAATTCTTGGTCATGTCGTAGCACTCGCACGCCCTCTGTTCAAGCCGGCCTGGATCAATGATGCGAATGACCCCACGGTTATACTCGATCAGCCCCTCTTCTTTGAGCGTCCCGGCTGCTATCGAAACCGTAGGACGCGTACTTCCGAGCATGTCGGAGAGAAATTCCTGCGATATCTTGAACGTCTCGGTGTTAGCTCGATCACCGCAAAGCAGCAACCATCTTGCCAGCCGCTGCTCCATGTTGTGCTTAGCATTGCAAGCCGCCGATTGGGCCGCCTGGACGAGTTGAGCCTGCACGTAGCGCAGCATCAACGTCTGGAAAAGGCCCCCGCGGCCAAACTCCGCTCGAGCGGTCTCGATCGTACATGAGAAACCGCGGCCTTCGATTTGCGTGTAGATGCGGTAGAGGCTGAGCTTTGCCCCCATGAGAGCGGGCACACCAATCACGGATGCGTACCCGAACATGCCCACCTCTACCTGCGAGCCATCTTTAAAAGTTGTTGTCATGGAGGCCATTCCCTCTTCGACGAAGAAAAGATGTTCGATCGGCCGCCCTGGATATTCAATCTCATGCCTCGTCTCAAAGGTCACTGGTTTGAGAGATAGGCGGTCAATGATGTCCTCCTCCAGATGCTGCAGCAGAGTGTTCTTAAACTTGCTCAAGTAGGCGAATCCGTTCCAGACGCAAATTTTGTAGCTTACCTGCTAATCGTACTCCATGGAATGTGGGCGCCTGTGTTCGATATCGAACAGAGCGCATAAGTTCCTAACTGTGTCACCGCACCTAATCCCACGGATCAGATGGTGCTTCGGAGTAATTAAAATCCCACTGTTGTCAATTGATAGCAACCTCTCGCCAACCGATAGCTTCCTAAGTTGGGTGTAGGAGGCGTTGTGAGCACTGCCCCACAGTGCATCACTCCAATCGTTCCGTTACAAAAAAAATACAATTTCAACGAATCGGACATGAGGCGACAGCATGACAAGCTTGTGTTTCAAAGTTTCAGCTATCCGTTTGCTTAGCGGTGCAGCACTGGCGTCTGTGTTGTTGGCGCCCGGCGCATCGCGAGGCCAGAGCCAGAGCACTCCCAGGACTAGTCCTGACAACTCAGCCATAAACCAGAAGCAGGGCAACACAGCGGACCAGCAATCGGAGGCATCGTCTGACCGAATGCTCACCAGGAAGATCCGCCAGGCACTTGTTGCTGATAAGTCGCTTTCCATCTATGGACACAACATAAAGATCATCACCAAAGATGGCTCAGTCACGCTGAAAGGGCCGGTGCAATCAGAGGAGGAGAAGCAGAGTATCGCCTCCAAGGCAGAATCAATTGTTGGTAGCCCGGACAAGGTTACTAATCAACTTCTAGTCAAGCAGTAGAGACCGCGCGCTCAAGAGCGTCGAGAAAAGGGAGATCACCATGGCAGGAAAAAACACAGCAGCATTTGGCATTTATCCGAGCAGAGCGACCGCAGAGATTGCCGTCGATCAGCTCTTATCCGCGGGCTTTTCGCACGCCGACGTCTCGGTCCTTATGGCAGACACCCAGGGAGCGAGAGAGTTTGCGGCCGAAAAGAACACAAAAGCCCCGGAAGGCGCTGCCACCGGTGTTGGCGTCGGAGGAACGGTAGGGGGAACACTTGGATTGCTCGCCGGCATTGGTGCGTTGGCTATACCTGGGGTGGGTCCTCTGATCGCGGCTGGTCCTATCATGGGCGCACTTGCAGGTCTTGGTGTCGGGGGTGCAGTCGGCGGTCTTTTAGGTGCTCTGGTTGGCATGGGCATTCCCGAGTATGAGGCGAAACGCTACGAAGGCCGCGTCAAGGACGGCGGTATCCTCCTCTCTGTACATTGCGCCAGCTCAGAAGAGATTTCCAGAGCTAAGGAAATCCTGAAGGCGAGCGGGGCGGACGACATCGCGTCCTCTGGTGAGAAGGCTGTTAGCACGCACGGAGTCGATCGGAGCGCGGAACGTGTAAGCGCGGAATCCCGAACGCTCAATCGTCCGTACGGCGCCGGCATCGAACGGGATTTGGAGGCCGACCCCATTGTAAGTACAACCAATTCGACAAATCGGCGCATTTGAAAACTTCTGATGGCCTGTGCTCCTTTTCGGGGCACAGGCTTGTAGAGACGAATGCTTAGCGGGTGGATACCAAGGAGGAGGAAGCATGTTCATACTTTGGTGGATTATCGTCGGACTCATTGCGGGCTGGCTGACGGGCAAACTCATGAGCGGTGGAGGCTACGGGCCGATCATGGATATCGTAATTGGCATCATTGGCGCTGTGGTTGGCGGTTTCATCATGCGCTCCGTCGGTTTCGCAGGGCAGGGTGGTCTCATCTACTCGATCTTTGTGGCCGTGATTGGAGCGGTTGTTTTAACGTTGCTGCTCCGCCTTGTCACACGGGGACGTGTTCGACAGGTTTAAGCACTCCTGAAGCGCCGTTGAAACAGAAACGTATCGCTGATGCCTTATAGTCAGCCGATCCATCGGAACTACTAAACCACCTGTCTTATTCGGCGCGATGTAAATCACGGCTCCCGCATGTTTGCTTCTTGTCCATGGCCCGGTCGGAAGCACACAAAAAGGTCGGTGCTCCCGATAAGCTTGTACATTCCTGCAGGCAATCTGAGGCCTTCCATCCACACTGAATTTGTGCTGTAGAACGTAACGGCGGAATGCTGCGAGTCCTTCACGATGTCAGGGGTTCGGTCAAGAAGGTCGCTTCCATCCTTTGTTGA
>DASRRN010000642.1:0-5625 GCA_035695685.1 Acidobacteriaceae bacterium
GTGGCTACTTTCGCCTGCTCTGGATCGGGCTCTTTTGCTGGGTTGCTGTGCTCGGTGCAAGATCAGCGTCATGGCGGTTAGTAATCGTTCCCTTTCTCGCGCTCGGTGCCCTGTTAATTGCCCGAGGGACGCTCACTAGAACTTACCCAGAGTTCGGGAGGCAGGCGGCCGCTGCCCTGGTAACGCTCGTACTCTGCTACAACTTCTACTGCTCGCTGCCTCTCCTTAGATCCTGGTTTAGCTCCCAATTCCCTCAAACTTTTGACGCGGCAAATCGAGCCAAACAGGAAGCAGACTTACAAGCGGCCAATGCCCTCGAACCCGCGGCACTGGAGGCAAGAACCGCTCTGCAAGAATACCTCGTGCGTAAGGAAGATATTGTCGGTCAAAATATCAAGGTGCAACTGGACAGCCTTAACGCTAAGCGAGAAAGCGGAAGTTTCGAGCCGGAAGATGAAAAAAAGGAAAAAGAAGTGCTTCGTCAGTTTCAAAAGCTCGTCAAGGAACGAAGTGAGCTTCAAGAACTAATCTCCGGTCGACGGAACGGTCCTGCCCAATCTTCCGCGCCCACGCCTATCACCCATCTAATACCGCGGAATACGAGTGCCACGGTGAATATCCAACCGCTGCCGGTACAAAGTACAATGGTGATCCCATCACAAACGCCGGAGAGTACCCCTCCGACCACCACTAAGAGCGATTACCAGTTAACCCCAGCCACTCCCTCGAATATGACACCGGACGATTACACATTCATTCTCAAGGAATGCCACCGAATAGGGGACCTGATTAAATGCTGGGGTCTAATGACGAACACAACGGACGCTCCAAGATATACAAGTCTCGACGATTCCAGTGCCGTCGATGACGAGGGCAATACCATTTTTATCGGAACGTTTGGCGGGGGATTCATGTTTCCCGGATCCGGCTCATTCTATGGCACTCAAGAAAAACTCCTGCCTGGAGTTCCGACGAAGTTTATGGTTACCCTTGACGATCCGCATCGTAATGTGAGGACAATCAACCTGGCGCTTCGTGTAAGCGGTGGCGAACCGCACCGCTACGATACTCTGATCCTTAAGAGCGTGCCAGTTCAATGACTCAACGCCCGAATCACTACCGAAGGATTGGGTGGGCGGCCCACCTCTCTCAATCCGGAACGGAGTGCCCCGTTCTTGCGTTCCTTGCACGATGCTGCTTATAGCTTAGTGTCGAGGATTGACGATGGTTAGTGTTTGATCCCTTGCGGCGTGAGAATACCCTTACTGCAAATGTCTGCGGTTCCCGCCCTTCGCAAAGTACGCGAAGAACGGGGCAGCCCCGATCGTGGTAAGACAAACAAGCTGAAGGTCGGGCGACCCCGCCGTGGATAAATCTCAATCAATTGAAAAGCCCCACTTCTCGCAAAAAACGCGAGAAATGGGGCACCCTCGAGTTTTGAATCAAGGTCAACGCGCTGTTCATGGCGTGGAAGATGTGGGCCACCCGCCTCTTGTCTACTACCGCAAGGCACTGGAATTGGAAAAGCAGCTTACCACTGGATACTAACGCTCACCTTACAGATGCACTCATTTAGAGGTTGCCGTGGCCAACCGGCGAACATGGTCGCGTAGGGCGTCGAGCTCTCGTTGAAGTTGCGTCATACGGGTGATGTGGTTCCCCATTTCTCTGTAGATATTCTCAACGCTGCGGTCAATGTATACGAGCTGCTCTGCCATCTGAGCAGCATCTGGAATCTTCCCAGCAGGACCTGCAGCTCCTTCGGGCCCTTGAGAACCAGTTTCGCCTCTCGGTCCTTCACGTCCCTGGGAACCCTCTACCCCAGCCGTTCCTGGTGCGCCGGGCGGTCCAGGAATTCCACGTTCTCCACGGCGGCCCTTCTGGCCCTTTGCCCCCCTAGTAATTGCCATTGTACTTTCCTCCTAAGATTTGGTGAGCTTCCAGAGCGCCGCCAACGCCTTGGCTGCATCTTGAATGGTTCGTTCTTCGGTGATTGCTGGTTGGCGCTGGAATATTGGTGTCTGCCTCTTCGAAGTGTCTGTCCCGCCTATTCTCTCCAAAGCAGCCAAATACTTTCGTTGCAAATCTTGAGGGCTCAAAGCACGTCTCCTTACGCTAATTGAACTATCGATTTGAACTGGCGGGAGTGGCTGTAGCCAATACTCTTTGCTATCGAGTTACCCAAAGGAAAAGAGGTATAACGGCAAGGCTTGATGTGGTAGGCCTGACTGCTGCCGAACGTACCCGCGGTACTGCAGCAGTTCCTATCGTTGGCATAACATTGCCATCACACTCATTGACTCCTGCCAGCTCTAAACAAATAGGACGGGTGGCCCATGCTAACTCAATCGGGTGCCCTCCAAACTTCGCTTGGGCGGGGGTTTTGATTCTGGTGTCGTGCTTAATCCTGGTGCCCCGGTTAGATGTCCCCAACTGGAAACGGGAGGGGATCTACCTGACTACAAGGTGATGAATTGGAATACCCCACCCGAGCGGAGCTTGAGTGGGGCACCCGAGCAAGGGTGGGCAGGTCGGATTGTGTAGCTCTTGGGATTCGACGTTGAGGTACGTGGTACCCACCCTTTCGCAAAAGCGGGCGAAAGCATGGGGCATCCTGTTTGTATCGTGTCCGAAAAGGACGGGTCACTCGCCCCGAGATGGAAGCCGCGCCACAGCGACTTTACCTGCATGAATTAACCATCTGAGCCGGCAGGGTTTGCCTTAATATCTTCGATTCGTAGCGTTTAGCCGCCTGTACTCCCTAGTTCAGCAGCTTCCAACAGCTACACCCTTTCTGCCATCACAGTATTAAGATATGCTTGAAACCATGTACGTGAGATGTACCCATTGCGGGTACGACAACAGCCCGGAGTATCGCTTCTGCGGTATGTGCGGGGCGTCGCTGGCGCATCCGCCGGTGGCGGTGACAACGCCTGCGAAAGAGGCGGCACGCCTTCCCAAGCAGGACAACGGGCAAGTAGAGCCGGTACATGGCCCGTCATTTCTGGGGCTGGCCGACGATGCGGCTGATCCCAAAGTTGAATTTCATTACCTCTACGAAGACGAACAGCCCAAGAGCCATGTAGGCCTGATCGTATTCCTGTTCCTTGCCCTGGGCGCGGCCGGTTTTGCCGGCTGGCAATGGAAGCACAACGGATTCCCATTTAATCGCATGGGCGTGGGCGGACAGCAGGCATCGGCTTCGCCGTCGGAAGTGGCGCCCGCTTCAAATCCTGACCAGCAAACTCATATCGACAAGCCGATGACGGGCGCGGGCGAAGTGCTGCCCACGCAGCCTGACCAGAACGCGCAGAACCAAACTCCAGGCAAGCCGACGGAAACCGATATTCCTCCGGCGAACGGAGCTGCGCAGCAGAACGCGGGTTCGCAGCCGGCTTCGACGCAGCCACCGAATACGACCACGCAGAACGCTGGAACTCCGGCGCCACGCGACAATTCGACAGCCAAGCAGAACGCTGCGGCCTCGAAGCAGAATGCCGAAGAGAACACCACCGAGGAGGCGAATGCGACCCCGCCACCGGGGGTGGATAAAGCCTCACGAGTCGCCAAAGAACCGGCGCATGCGCGCGAACCTAAGCCTGCACCATCCCACAAGGCGGCGGCGCTGGCGCCGAGCGGTGCGCCGGACGCCGATCTCGAACTCGCAGGCGAAAAATTTCTGTATGGAAATGGCGTGCCGCAAAATTGCACCCGGGCTGAGAGCAGCCTGCGGACGGCAGCTATGCATGGAAATTCCAAAGCTGAAACCGTGCTCGGCACCATGTATGCCACCGGGCATTGCGTGGGGCGCGATTTGCCTTCAGCTTATCGATGGTTTGCGCGGGCATTGCATGAGGAGCCGCAGAACAGCCGCATCTCCGCGGACCTGCAGGTGTTGTGGCGGCAGATGACCCCTCAGGAAAAGCAGCTGGCTACTAACCGCGGCCAGTAATCAGACACCCAATCATTATGATGGCCGAGTGCGATCTTGACAGGATTCTTCCTCGCAAACTCAGCAGCACGGGATTAAACTTTTAATGACCATGTCATGGCGTCCTGGGTACGCCGTATTTTTTCTTTTGGTTGCGTGTGTCGCCATCGCGTCCGACAAAGGGGCGCAAACCCACAGCTCCCCAACTCACGTTCCTGCCCGCAAAATCACCATCGTTGGGGTGTCGAACGTTGGCGAAGTAACTCCGCATCTGTTTCGCGGTGGACAGCCGAAGCAGGCCGGATATGAACATCTGAAAGAAATGGGCATCGATATCGTGGTGGATTTGCGGTTGAGCGGAAAAGGCAATGAAGAGCGGGATGTCAACAAAGCAGGAATGAAATTTGTAGCTCTTCCGTGGCACTGTTTATTTCCGAGAGATGAAGTTTTCGCAAAATTTCTGCAGCTCTTGCATGACAATCCGGACAAGAAGATCTTCGTGCATTGCCGTTATGGCGACGACCGTACCGGCATGATGATTGCCGCTTATCGCATGGCGGACGAGGGCTGGACGGCCAAGGAAGCGCGAGAAGAAATGGAAAAATTCGGTTTCCATCGTTTGATTTGCCCGAGCCTGGGACCTTACGAAACGCACTTTCCTGAACGCTTGAAAAAAGACTCCGCCTTTAAGGATTGGCGTGCAGAGTCGCCTCAGCCGCAGTAACTCAGGCCGTCGCAATCATTCTTTAATTGTGGCTTCTCCATTGTGCTTAGCAGCCAAAAAGCTTTTAGCCGCAGAGCTCGCAGAGGAAGTCGACCGAGGACGCAGAGTGCATAGACGAATTGTGTTCTACGCCGGTCGTGTTTCGGCAGGATGCCGCTGGCTTCGCTCGCAATCGATTTAAAGGCGCATCAGTCGTCACCACCGCAAGTCGTGCCCTTCACGGTTGTGCCCTCTCTCCGTCCCTTGACCTCTACAATATTTCGGCTTCTTAATCGTCTTCATTCTTAGATGAAGGCGCTGGCCATCGATATGACGCGCGAACAGGACCGGCAAATTTCTGAGGTCGTCGAGCGAGAGCAGTCCCGGCTGCGAAATTTCATTCGCCGACGGATCGCCGATCCCGGCGATGTCGAAGACGTTCTGCAGGAGGTCTTCTTCGAACTGGTCGAGGCGTATCGGCTGATGAAGCCCGTCGAAATGGCGGGCGCGTGGTTGTTTCAGGTGGCGCGCAACCGGATCATCGACCAATTTCGCAAAAAGAAACCCGAGCCCCTGGCAGAGATCAGCGTGCCTTCAGATGAAGGCGAAGCGCTCTCGATCGAAGATTTCCTGCTTTCGCCAGACATCGGGCCGGAAGCGGCTTACGCACGAACGGTGCTGATGGAAGAACTAGAAGCTGCGCTGGATGAATTACCGGGGGAGCAGCGCTGGGTATTCATCCAGAACGAGATCGAAGGAAAAAGTTTTAAGGAGTTGGCGGCAGAGAGTGGAGTCAGTATTAACACGCTGCTCTCGCGAAAAAGATACGCGGTGCTGCACCTGCGACAAAGGCTGCAGTCGGTGTATGACGAATTTTTGGGGTAAGAAGGAGAACATATGGCGGACAACAGGGCAGTGAGAATTGTTAAATTCTTTGTCATCGGCGTGGTTGCGATTTCGATTTTTGCGGTCGGGTTTGGCGAGGCCGTCC
>DASRRN010000643.1:0-5378 GCA_035695685.1 Acidobacteriaceae bacterium
CAATAATGGCGTCAACGCCGTGCTCTTCCAGCCAGCAAGCTTCTTCAACCGTGGTTGCGGAAGCTAGAATCGTCGAACCCATCGCCTTCACTTGTGCCACCAGGCTGGCCGAAGGTAAGCCAAAGTGAAAGCTAACCACCGCGGGTCTGAACTGTTCCAGCAGGTCTGCCGCTTTTTCATGGAACGGAGTGCGTCCCGACCCGCCTGGATTTGGGTTGTTCGCGGTAATTCCATACTCCGTGTAATAGGGTGAGAGCGTGGCACGCCAGGCTGCCTCACGCTCGGCGTCCGGCTCGGGCTGCGTGTGGCAGAAAAAGTTCACATTAAACGGCCGGTCCGTGTTCGCCCGGATCGTGGACAACTCCAAATGCATATCCGGCAGACTCAGCATGGCGCACGGGAGTGACCCGAGGCCGCCGGCGTTGGATACCGCTATCGCCAGCGCGCTCCCTTGAACTCCCGCCATTGGCGCCTGCACGATCGGTTTCTCTATGCCCAAGAGGTCCTGAAACGCTCTCATGAAAGAATCCTTGTTGGGGTATTATCGCTCTCAAGAAAGAGATATTGCTGCGCTAACCGTTGACCAACGAAGCCTCGTCGGAAAGAGTACGAAATATAAGCGAATATCGCAGCGTATCGAGCGGGGGAATACTATGCTCCCATTCCGTTCGAGCCTCTCCTGAGAGAACGTACATAGAACGAGGTGCCAGGGTCCTGGATACTCGTACCCAACCTCGATCCTGAGCCCGACGAAAGCGTATCGTCGCCGGCGCTAAGAGGGAAACACCAACAATGATTCCGAATTGCGCCTTATCTTTGTGCCAACCGATGCCGGCTCCCGGCCTGTACTCGTTGACCCCGGCTTGCCGGAATTCGTTCACGTTACGGCCAGCGAACTCCGCCGCTTGAGTGCGCAGTTGGTTGAGAAACGGAGGTAACTCACTCGCTGCTTCTACACTACGCCGGCTGTAATCGTACCGCAGCCCAAAACTGATCACTCGACGATTTCCCAGATGACCCTGGAACTCGAACGGCTTCAAATCCAGTGTCTGCAAGCAAGCCACAAATGTAGCCTCCCCCGCTTCGGTGATTACGTTCTCCTGGTAGCGAAACCCTGGAGGCGTTAACTGCTCTTGGGTGGTCCCCAGTTCCGAAAAGAGTGTGGCTTGTCTCGACATAAAACTCACTTCCCGGTGGTTAGATTCTCCGCGGCGAGGTCAGGATAGCTGCCTTCGCGATTGCGTGCAGCCTTACTTGGGATCATTTGCCGGGGGGGAGCGCCCTGAATCGTGACGGTGTCTACTTCTCCTTTTGGTACAAACTTTCGTATGCTTATCCGGCACCAAATTCCGGAGGGTGCCAATGGACATACAAAAGGAATTGATAGCTGAATACGACCGTGAACTGGTTTCGACGCGCAAGATGCTGGATTCGATTCCAGTCGATGCCGATCTGAACTGGAAGGCTAACCCTAAATCCATGACCCTTGGCCGTCTTGCCGCTCATGTCGCCGAAACCGCGGGAGCATGGGGCGTCGACACGCTTTCGAAAGACGGCCTGAACTTCGATATGAGCAGCTACAAGCCCTGGCAACCGGCAAGCAAAGCGGAAATCCTGGAGACGTTTGACACCGACACGTCGAAAACAAAACAAATTCTTGCCCACCTCGATCCAGCTAAATGGAACGACAACTGGAAGTGACCGCCGGTGACCAGACCTGGATCAACGACTCGCGCTATATTGTCTTCCGCACCTGGGTGCTGAATCACCTCATCCATCACCGCGCGCAGTTAGGCTGCGACCTTCGTACGCTCGGCGCTCGGATCCCGGGCATGTACGGTCCCTCGGCCGGCGAGGCCTGAACAAAAACAACTCGTCCCCGCGGACTCGCTCCATGCAGTCCGCGGAGACGTCCATGCGAACGTCCATTTGACATACAAGTGATGTGGAGGCATGATTGGAACTGTTTACTTGGATGCCCAGTGAAGAAGACAACTCTCCAGATTCTGCAAGGAACTCTCGATCTCATGGTCCTGCGGACCCTCGCCACAATTGGCCCGCAGCACGCGTATGGCATTGCTACTAGGCTTGAGCAGGTTTCCGAGGACCTGCTGAAGCTCAACCAGGGCACACTCTATCCAGCGTTGATCCGATTGGAGCAACAGGGCTGGATCAAGGGCGCCTGGGCAAAGACGGAGAGCAACCGGGAAGCAAAGTATTACGTCATAACCAAACCGGGACTTAAGGCTCTCCAGGAGGAAACACAGCGCTG
The DNA here is from genome assembly GCA_035695685.1 of Acidobacteriaceae bacterium. Lineage (GTDB taxonomy): Bacteria > Acidobacteriota > Terriglobia > Terriglobales > Acidobacteriaceae > PALSA-350. The sequence continues at coordinate 2,273 of DASRRN010000643.1, forward strand.
GCGGCAAATGGCTGGCCTTATGGAAAAGGTACTGATGGAGGAGCCATGATCCTGGCGACCGTGAGGAGAATGATCGCGAAGCTTCGGAACCTCTTGCGCAATCGACCTGCAGAGGAAGAGCTAGCGCGAGAAATCGCTGCACATCTTCGCTTGCTCCAGGACGACTTTCAAATGCGGGGTATGGCTCCCGAAGACGCGCATCGTACAGCCAGGCGGGCCATCGGAGGCATCGAGCAGACGAAACAGTCACACCGGGACGAGCGCTCCATCCTGTGGCTGGAACAGACTGGGCAAGACCTGCGCCATGCCTCCCGGACACTTACCCGCAATCCCGCTTTCACCTTTGTCGCAGTCGTCACGCTGGCTTTGGGAATTGGCGTGAACACTACTCTTTTTACAGCCTACGACTCTGTGGCTCTGCGACCACTGCCCGTCGTGAAAGCACGAAGTGTTGTACGCCTCGAACGTTGGCTCGAAAGCGGGTTTATGGGCGACGCCCAGTACGCCTTTTCATGGCCCGAGTATGTCTATTGTCACGATCATCAGGACGCTTTCGCAGATTTGGTAGCTACCAGCTGGCCGGTCCACGTCTTGGTTGCTTTTTCGAACAACGGGGAACAAGCTGCAGGTCAATCGAAGAACCTGCAGGGGCAGATGGTCTCCGGCAATTACTTCAGCGCCTTTGGAGTCGAGGCGGCACTGGGCCGTACTTTTGGCGCAGGTGAGGATCGCGCGCCAGGGGCCGACCCAGTCGTCGTGCTGAGCTATGCCTTTTGGCAACGTGAATTCCACGGGGATCCGCAGGTCGTCGGTCGATTGTTGAAGATCAACGGCACCGGCTACAACATCATCGGTGTCGCTCCAAAGGCATTTACCGGAACCTCCTTGCTTCCGCAAATTCCGGACTTCTGGGCTCCGGCTTCGATGCAGGGGCAGCTGGTTTCCGGGCAGGATTGGTTGCATCAGCCAACTGATTTTGAGTTTCAGGTGCTCGCGCGACTTAAACCCGGCGTCGCTCTGAAGCAAGCGGAAGCGGAAACCGATGCATTGATTCATCAATTCTCCACCACGTACATCGCGCGCGATCGCACGTTGAAGGTGGTCCTTCAGCATACTGCCTTCTTCGGAAATACAAACGATGTCCGCTTTGAAACCGGGGTTGCGGCTCTGATGCTGATCGTGGCCATGGTGCTCTTCGTCGCATGTGCCAATGTCGCTAACATGCTGCTCGCCCGCGGTGCGGCCCGGCAAAGAGAGATCAGCGTTCGACTGGCGCTCGGGGCAAGCCGCGTCCGCGTGATTCGACAGTTGCTCGCAGAGAGCGTTTTGTTGTCGGTGGCTGGTGGCATCGCTGGCCTCGCACTGTCCATTTTGGCAACCAGACTCATTCGGACTTTCGTAACCCAGATGCTCACCGCACAACTCGGGGACGATTTCTCTTTCAGTCTCAACCTGAACCCGGACGCAAAAGTCATCACCTATGCCCTCATCCTCTCTGTGACCGCTGGAATCGTATTTGGCCTCTCGCCCGCACTGCAGTTCAGCAAGCCGGAGCTCGCCACTTCTCTCAAAGACGAAACCACATCCTTCGGCCGGCGCATCGCGCGCTCCTGGTTCCGCAGTCTGCTCATCGTTGGTCAAGTTGCGGTATCCGTGCTTCTGTTGACATGTTCAGGCCTTTTGATTCGGGGTCTGCTGCGGGCGCAAACTGCCGATCCCGGATTCGCGACCCGCCCCATCTATCTCCTGCTTGCGGACTACGAAGATGATCCCATCAAGGCCGCGGCCAGATTTCACCGCCTGGTAACCAAGCTCGGAACCGTACCGGGGCTGCCCCATATCGCGTACGGCCGCGGCCCCATGATGGGCACATGGACACCCCCCATCCAGGTGAAGCGGCCCGGCGCCGCGGAAGGCATCCTGCGTGATCGAACCCTGGCCAGTTATGCCTCCGATAATTACCTGGGCACGCTTGGAATCAGTTTGCTACGCGGACGGGATTTCACCAGGCAGGAGGCCGCGACCGGCGCGCACGTTGCCGTGATCAGTGAATCCGCGGCTCGCCGGTTCTGGCCGGAAGAGGATCCACTCGGCAGGCGGTTTCAATTAGATATGCATTTCAATGGCAAGCTAACCGGGTTCGAAGTTATCGGGATAGCCAGAAACGTTCGCTTCTTCAGCTTGACCCGAGTCGATCCCGCCCACGTATACCTGGCCGCAGATCCTGCATTAACTTATCCCATCGTCCTGAACATCCCCGGTAGTCCGCAATCGACACTGGGCGCAGTCCGGAAGGCCGTAGAGAATTCTGATCGAAGCCTGCTCCCGAGCGTGTCCCTTTGGAATCTGGATACCATGCTGGTCCGCCCTCAGCGGACGCTCGCGACGGTTATGGCCATCGTTGCTACCGCTCTGGCCATACTGGCTCTGTCACTGGCAGGGATCGGAATCTACGGTGTGATGGCGTACGTGATCAGCCAAAGAACTCAGGAAATCGGCGTGCGGATGGCATTAGGAGCTACCTCGGGCCACATCTTGAAAGACGTAGCTCTACGAGGTCTCTGGCCGGTCGCCTTCGGGTTGATCCTTGGTCTCGCCTCGGGTGCGGGGGCCTCGGCATTGCTGCACAGCAGGCTCGCTTTTCCCGGGGCCAGTGATTTCCTGTACGGCGTGCCCTTCTACGATCCCTGGACCTTCCTTGGCATATCTTGCTTTATCGCCACCGTCGCAGTGCTCGCCAGCCTGATTCCCGCAATGAAAGCAGTCAAGGTCGATCCCACGGTTGCCTTGCGTTACCAGTAGCTGCGTGCCTGCAAGCTCGGAGAATTCAGTGGCTTCTTTCAGTGTTTCACCCGCGGCAAGCCGGATGATCACAGTGGCACGCAAGCGCCGTCACGTTCTTTGAGTCCTGGCAGTATTGGCTACAGTACTTTTGCTTCTCTGGTGCGATACAGTTACAAGCGGGATGCGCGCACTTCTTTTGTCCGGTCATACCAGTCCTCCTCGCCTCCAGGAATCTTGCCGCTTTCACAAAAAGCAAGACTCGACTGAAGTAGTGACGCTTGAGGGTGGGATTGGGTTTTCTCGGGGCCGCGACATTTTCCCA
>DASRRN010000644.1:0-5223 GCA_035695685.1 Acidobacteriaceae bacterium
CTGCCGTTTCCAAGCGACTGAACGCGAGGAATGATAAAAAAAAGCGTACCTCAGAGGCTAAAGCCCTCATCTTTTCGATTCTGTACGGCACGGCTGAAGCCGTGCCCTTCGTACAGAGACTTTTTCCGCAGCCTGTATGGCCTCCCGAGGGACCTGCAGTTTCACTCCACCACCAACCACTACAACCCGACACCCTAAACCGGAACATACTGCCGCAAATACCGCCTAGCCATGCGGAATCCAACCTTATAAGGTTCGCTGAAATCCGGCCCCGGATTATCAGATGCGCCGTAAAGATCATCCTCATGCTCAATGCTCATCGCGCCCGCATACCCGACGCTTTGCAGAACACCAAAGAACTCGGGCCAATGGATACTGCCCATCCCCGGAATCCGGAACTGCCACCACTTGGCCTGGTCAACCGGAACGATGCCCCCTCGCCGCACTACGTCCCAATGAATTTGCGTATCCTTCAAATGAACGTCATAAATCTTGTCCACGAAATCCTTCGCCGTTTGAATCGGATCCATCATCTGCCACAGCAAATGAGAGGGATCGTACTGCAGCCCAACAAACCGTGAATCCTTGAACGCGGTGAACAGAGCATCGAATCCCACCGGGCTGGTGGCAATGTTCGGCCCCCCCTGCCACGGCTCCCACAGGATGCGCACCTTGTTCTCTTCGCAAGCAGCAAAATACTTCTCGTGGTAAACCCGTACAATCTCGTCCACCTGCGCCGCAAACGGCTTGGACACATCTTTGCCGGACTGCGTTCCGATAAACGGAACCCCCAGCTTACCCGCCAGCTCAATCGCCTTCACGAAGTTGCTATTTTCCCGCGCGCGCTGCGCCGGATCGGAGGCGATGTGATTTCCATTCACCTGGAGAGCCGAAACGTGCATCCCTTTCGATGACAAATGACTCTTGACGCGCGCGATTTCCTCGTCCGTAATCTTCGTCGTATCCAATCCCGGAGTTCCTGCTCCGGCGGAGAGAATCATGTTGTTAAATTCTTCCTGAATCGCGAAGTCCACGTTAGCTTCGGTATACCGGCCCAGAATGCCAAGGCGAGGCTTCCATTCCGTCGGGCCCGCGCCCGCTTTCGACAACGCTGCCAGGCACACTGCCGCAGTGGCAGATCCAAGCAAAGTACGCCTGCTTATAGATTCGATTGGCATGAGGGTTCCTCCGTAGGCGCTACAGTTTTTTTCCCCTGAAACCCGCACGGATTCCGCTGTGCCAGGCTCTTCCCTTACCGGAGAGTTGCCTTCCAGCCCTGCCGATGGCGGATTACACACAAGACCACCAGGGGAGTACCCCGCCATCATCGCACGGCGAACCCTTGGGCGCGTTGTCGGCTGTTCTCACCCATTCAGGTACAGCTCCGGTTGACAAAGCCTTTTTTCTGTATTCTCCTGTCAGTTATTGAGGGGACCACGTGACCAAATCGACTGAATTGCTACAGGGCACCGTGGATCCACTCATCCTGAAAGTTTTGAGCCTGCAAGTTTGAGCCTGGAGCCGATGCATGGTTGGGCGATTGCGCAACGACCCGCCAGCTCTCGAAAGATGCGCTGCGTGTGAATCAGGGCGCCCTCTGGCCAGCGCTCCACAGGGATCTTTATGCGCTTACTCCATAGTCTGCTTCGCCGCCTGCGGTCCCTGCGTCAAAGGGAGCCGAGCAACGTCGCGCTGCAGGAAGAGCTGCAGTTCCATTTGCAACGGCAAATCGAAGAGAACATGAATAATGGCATGTCTCCGGAAGAGGCGCACGCAGCGGCGAGCGCTGGTTTTGGTAGTCTCCCCAAAACCATCGAGGAGTGCTACGACGCGCGCGGTGTCGCGTGGCTCGACGATCTGGCGCAGGATGTTCGTTACGGTCTACGCACGCTGCGCAAACACCGCTCCTTCACCCTGGTAACGGTCTTCACGCTCGCGTTGGGAATCGGAGCCTGTACGGCGATCTTCAGCCTGGTGAACGCGGTCTTGATCCGGTCATTGCCATACGGAGACCCGGAGAGACTCGTCTATGTCTTTACTCCCAATTCGGTGTGGAAGCTTCCGCCAGAGGCCTTCGGGCCGAGCCCTGCGGACTTCTTTGACTTTAGGAGACAGGCAAAATCGTTCGCAGCGGCTACCTTTTTTAACGAGACGACCTACAACCTTGTCGATGAAAAAGATCGTGCCGAGAGGGTAGGCGCGACAAAGGTGGACGCCGATTTCTTTTCCACTCTGGAGGCAGCTCCAGAGTTTGGCCGTGGCTTCGACGCCGGGGATGAACAGCCTGGGAACGAACGGGTTGCGGTGATTAGCCATGCGCTTTGGCAGGCCATGCTGGGCGGCAGGGCCGATGTTCTGGGGAGCAAGTTGCGTCTCGACGGCATGGCTTATCAGGTAATCGGCGTGATGCCGGCGGGGTTTGGATATCCGCACAAAAGCGACCTTGCCTACGCAACCGGGAATGTCCAGACCACGGATCTATGGGTGCCTATGGCTTTGACACCTCAACAGAAGGCGGAGAGAGATAACCCAAACGGCTTCGCGCTCGCCCGGCTGAAGCCTGGAGTGACCGTGCGGGAAGCGCAGGCAGAGATGAGCACTATCATGTCGCATCTCAACCTGTTGCACGATCCGGGCTCTCGTGGATGGAGCGCGTTCGTGATGCCCTTTCGCGATAGTTCGCTGGGGCCGGTGCGGCCGTTGATGTGGCTTCTGATGGCTTCTGTTGCATTTGTTCTGCTGATCGCCTGCGGCAACGCGGCGAATCTGCTTTTGGCGCGGGCTGCGTCTCGAACCCATGAGTTAGGGGTACGTGCGACGCTGGGCGCAAAGCGAACCCGTTTACTCCGCCAAATGCTAACAGAGTCTCTTATGTTAAGCGCTGTGGCAGGCGTCGTGGGTGTCGGGCTTGCATGGCTGTTTCTGCACGCGCTGCTGAAACTCAACCCGGGAGATATTCCCCGCATGGAGAGCGCAGGGCTCGACCTGCACGTGATGGTGTTCGTGCTCGTCGTCACCCTGCTCACCAGCGTGCTGTTCGGCATGTTGCCTTCGCTATCCGCTACGCGCATCAACCTCGTGGAGTTCCTGAAGAGCAGCGGGATGCGCGGAATTTCAGGCGATAAGAGGCGAGTGCGGCGTTGGCTGGCAGTGGCCCAGATCGCGCTGTTGGTGGTATTGCTGACGGGCACCGGGCTCTTGTTACGGAGCTATGTCAACGTGCTTTCCGTCTCGACCGGGTTTGCGCCGGCAACGGTCACAGCGAATGTAGAACTGAGTCCGCAGTACGGCAATACGCATAAGCGTCGCGCCATGTTCAGCAGCCTGGTCGAGCGGCTGAAATCAGTCCCCGGGGTGCAGGCTGTGGGAGTCGTGAACGCGCTACCGCTCAGTGACTCAGAGGGTCTCGCGACCGTATCGGTGGAAGGCTATCCCAACGAGAAGCAACAGCTGGTAGAGGTACGCGGCATTACGCAGGACTACCTTTCCGCGATGCAGACGCCCGTCCTCCAGGGACGGGACTTCTCCGACCAGGACGCCTCCGGAAATCGGCTGGTGGCCATCGTGAACGAGGCCTTTGCGAACAAGTATTTTGCCAATCGAGATGCGATTGGCCGCCGCATTAGTACCGGTGCTGGCGAGAGCGCCGTAGTTGGAGTCGCCAAAGACGTTCGCTATATGAGCCTTGAAGCCGCGCCAGGCCCACTCGTGTACATACCCTTCTCGCAGGTCGAGTGGTTTGAATCCTCGATCGTCGGCGCCTATGTTGCGGTGCGTTCGTCGCTGCCGGAGGATACAGTTGTGGCCGAGATTCGAGCGGCGGTGAGGGCGATCGACCCCAACCTCGCGATTGCCGATGTGCACACGATGAGCGACCTCGTTTCTCACGTTACCGCGCGCAGACGCTTTCAGACCACGCTGCTCACCATCTTCTCTGCTACAGCGATGTTACTTGCCATGGTGGGCGTGTATGGGCTGCTCGCTTACTCAGTGAAGCAGAGGACGGGGGAGATTGGAATCCGCGTGGCGCTGGGTTCGTCAAAAACCGGTGTGGTGCAATTGATATTAAGTGAGGGCCTTACCTTGTTCGGAGTGGGGTTGCTGCTCGGCCTGGCTGCGGCGCTGCTAAGTACCCGCTTGCTCACGGGCTTTTTATATGGTGTCCCCCCGATTGATCCTTTTACTTTCGCATTAGTTCCGATGCTGTTGCTCGTGGCGACGCTTGCGGCCTGTTTGATTCCCAGTTTCCGGGCTGCGGCCGTCGATCCGATGAATGCCTTGCGTCATGAATGATCAGCCAAGCGCGACGGCGATAAGGCTAGCGTGCGATGATGCCTTACCGAATGCGCACACTTGAGCGTGAATAGATATCTCCCGATAAGCCAGCTCCCCAGCTCTATGCCAAGTGCCCGGCTGGCACGCGGCCCTCCGTTGAGAACTCGCCCACCAGACCGGACGCTATGCAATGGATTGCTACTTCCACTCCCAGAATTTGGCAGTCGTGTCGCCTGAAGCATCTACTTCATATTCGAAGGCCCCGCAAGAGGAGCCGAGGGCAAGCTTCTGGGAATTGGTTTGGAAGAACAGCATCCCACGGTAGCTGACCGCGCCACCTGGACCGAATTTCCCCACCCCCGTTCCCTTCCAGCTAATGCCTTCGCCATCCTGCGTCATGTTAATTCCTTGGCCTTCGCCATAAATGGAGCCATCCGGACGGATGACTGATGTGTAAGTCCCTATGCCGGTGGTGGGAACACCGAACATGTGGCCGCTATCTTCGAACGACACTTCTACGGTTGGAGGGTCAATAGAAAGGACCCGTCTAACGATTCTCTTGCCTTTGGTTTCGCCGATCTGTGCTCCGAGCATGGATTTACGTCCTCTTTCGCCCCGGTTCAAACTGCCATTCCCGGGGTGGGCAATTGTACCTTCGAAACGGGATGTGTGAATCGGCAAACGGAAAGGATCGAATCAGTGGAAACGAGCCCTGTTTACCGGGGTTAGCCAGCCTGTCACCCATCGGCAGGGCAGCCGATGCAATTCAGTGTAAGATTCGTCTTTTGAGGGTGAACAGGGAGAATGAACCGATGCATAAAGCTTCTCTTTCGCGCCGCGAGTTTCTACAGACATCTGCTGGGGTTGCAGGAGCTTCGTTGATTGCGGGGTCCACGTTTCTGGAATCCGAATCGTTCGCGTCCGCAGCGCAGACGACGGCGCCAGGCG
>DASRRN010000645.1:0-10972 GCA_035695685.1 Acidobacteriaceae bacterium
CTAAAGTGCGCACATTTGGTTACTTAAAGGGGGTAGGCGATGCTCCATAAATTGGGCATCCTTATTACCCAGGGCGATCTCCCAAGCCTCGCTATCGCATCGGGGGAGGTGATTTGCGATGGAACAGGAGATCGCCTTGAAGCCCGGCGTAACCGCTGGTAGCCGGCTCTCACTGGATGTGAGTGTCGTACGCTTTGCAGTTAGAGATGTCCGTTGAAGTTTAGGTAACCTCTACTGCATCGTATGCGGCACTCTTTCGCTGAAACGGATTATTAGATCGGGTGATGACTCTGCCGACGCAGCGGCGAAGATGCCCGACGTGTCTATTAGTCGCTGTGAGCAAGAGTCCAGCATCCCGTGCGGGTCGCTTCTCACGTGTGGTACGTGGATGCGGTGATGCGCACCCACACTGGCAATCCATATGTTATCCCTGTTCGCTGCTATCTGAGCCAGAACTGCCTCACCGTTCACGACCTCGATATGTTAACTGAGTAAGTTCATCGCGCCACCGACTGATGAGAAAAGATCCTTCCAGGCTTGAAAGAAGCCCCTAAAAGGGTGCATCTTTATCACCCCTGATTGCCGAGGTCCTCATGACAGGCGTAATTTTAGCGCTCACAACATGGCTCATTATGTTAACTGCCTGCGGCGAGAGCCAGCGTTCGCTGCCGGTCATCCATGCGGCTGTGTCCGCAGCACAAACGACGGGTCCATCAAAAGCTGATATTCCTGATCCTCCGCAGCATTCCTTCCAGAGCTTCGCCATGGATGAGATCGACAAGCAGGTTCCTAAGCAGTTGTGCTATCCGTTCATCAAAGAGCGTCCTCGGCCTCAGCGAGCCGATGCGGTGCAGGCGCGGCTGCAACAAGCCGACCGAATGACCGAAGCCTTTGATTCAGATCTGCTCACCGTGGACCTCATCGGCGACCACGCCAATATCCTGTCGTTGGAGTTTCCGGTTGTTTGGCCTGACGAGGAGTCCTATGCCGACCGCGTCAGCTCTGCCATGGAGGACTACTTCTCATCTCCTGATACCGAGGACTACATGTGTAACTCAGGGTTCGCCGAGGTGAGATTATCAGCTAAAGATATAAACGACGGGCAAATCCATGCCATCTGGAAGGCACAAGTCACCAGCGAAGGCTTGGTCAAGATTCAAGACAGTGGAAATGTGCGATCTCGTTCTGCCTCGGCTCTCGCTTACCGATAGTGAACGCTGGATACTGATAGCGGTAAGTTAGGTGCGACACCGGTTCTACATCGGTTGCAACACGTCCAGACACTACCTGGCCACGGATCGCAGGGAAGGACCGCGCGAAGAGGCCGACCAGAAGCAGGGTCCGAATCCAATGGTTCAGCAGCACCAATATGTGTCACAAGGCCCTTCAACTCGCGGCCAGGCTCCGTGGCGCTTTGCTCTCTCAGGCTCTAACGTTACTTGCTCGCGTTGGTCGTATATTTGTGCAGGATAAACTCCTGTACCAAGGCATTGGTGAGCCGGCCCCCGGCGTTGATGAGCGTGCTGGAGAAAACCAATCCTGGCCCGCGATTGCTCGGCGGATAGTAGAGATTTGTAAGGGAGGCCGCGATCAGATTGCCGCCAATACCCGAATAGTTAAACTGCGAACGGCCATTGTCGCCCTTGCAGATAATTGCGTATGACATCGCGTGAAGCGCACGGGACTTCCCCGATCCCGTGCCTTGGTAGAAGTAGCGCGGATCCTGATGCAGAAGCGAGGGCAGCACGGCGCCCCCGATCATAACATTGGAGAAGCTATCGGCATATGCAGCCCCGAAGCGCTGACCAAAACCCTTTGCACCCTGTTGATAGTTGGGAGTGTCAGCCGCCTGATTCACTCCTGCGAGAAAAACGTCGCCCGCGACACTGACCACATCGGTGGCAGCTCTAAAAGCGAGCTCGTACTTCAGCTTGGTCGTCATCGGCACGGCGTGCTTGTCATAGACGACAAAATAGTTGGGAACAATGCCCAGAATTCGCTGCTTCTCTTCTACCTTAACCTGTTGCGTCGCGAGTTGCTCAGTCGTGAGGGCGGCCACCGTAGTCTCCACCACTGATATCTTGAGCTTTATATCGGTCAACTCCAACGCTTGGCCAGGCTGGAGGACGATAGCGGGCGAAGTCCAATCTGCGAATCCCTTTGCACTGACAGTGAGCTTATAAGCAACCGTCGGATCGAGGTCTTTGAGCTCGAACGATCCTGTCTCATCTGTCATGAGCGTGCGGTGTTGGCCCCCAGCGAATCCATCCACTGTAACTGTTGCCCCCGGAATAAGGGCGTCGTCGACATCAGTCACAGTGCCACGGATGCTTCCGCGCTGCGGCTGGGGCGCGTCGATCAGCTGGCCGGGCGCCGTGATCGGAAGAATACTCAGGATGAAAGCACACAACAGTTGGCCGATTCGCATGGTCAAAGATGTTGTTACACAGAAGAAGATGCAGCGGTCGTGCTGAAGGGTTCAGGCGATCCCATCTCTTTACAAATATTTTTTGTGCGTAAAGTTTGGAGCGCGATCGCAAAGGAGCGACAACTCGAACTGGCAGCCTCTGTTTTCTTGCTCGGCCATTGGGCGGTTGAAGCCCGATTCGGGGGGCACTCGAACATGGAGCCATTTACTCCCGCGTTGCGAGAAGATTGCTGAGACTGCCAAGCTTCAACGGAACCTCACTGACGAGCGCTTCTCCGTGATGGGCGCCGATCAGCGAGCCGAAGAACCGGTCGCGAGATTCCAGCCCGAATAGGTAGTCGTTCATCCCGAGCGGCAGAACCCCGAAGCCTGCAGCAGTTTTTCCAAACTGCGAAACATGCATCCGAAGCAGTTCGAGTTTACGGTTGTAGACGTTGGAGATGTCGACGACCATGCTGGGATGCGTGAAATGGTGCAAAAGGTAATACAGGTAAGCCGTAGGCTTGTGTGGTGGGTTCGGGTCGTTCGACTTTCTCAAAGTGCAATTCACGGCCGAATTCCGAATGAGACGCCCGGTCGCTGCATGGTCGGGGTGTCGGTCCTTCCAATACGGCGCTAGCACCAGCGTCGGCCGGTGTCGTCGAATGACGCTCGCAATTTGCTTACGGTTCTTTACGGAATCGACGACTCCGCAATCAGGCATGTCGAGGTTTTCACGAAACCGGGCGCCCATCGAGGATGCGACTTCCTGCGCCTCTTTGTCGCGTTGCTCACGCGTACCTCGAGATCCCATTTCACCTCGCGTGAGATCCACGACACCGAATGAGGAACCCCGGGCCTTTAATATCAGTGCGCTTCCGCCTGCACCCCATTCCACATCGTCAGGATGCGCACCAAACAGCAGAACGTCTACCGGGATCGGGTCACCGGGATGCTGGTTCTGTTTTTCACCACTCATCTCGTCTCGATATTACATCGAACGTTTTGTCACAGCGCAGCCGATTAGGCTTAGCGGCGCCCCGCCGTCCGATGCTGCTTCTGAAGCTTGAGTTTTTCTGTCTCATTGCGCAGCACTTCGGTAATTTCGCGGAAAAATCCAGCAATCGCCTCTAACTCCTTTGCGCTGTAGCCCTCTGCTATCTCAGCCATCCCACGCCCCAATGATTGAAAAATCGGCGCCACCCCAGGTGAGAAGCGATGGCTTCATGAAAAAATACCACCGCATTGCTGAGTTCCCGGCCGATCAGGTCTCCATGGGGCAGTCCGGCAGCCGCGACGGGCGTAGACTTCTTCATCGCCACGTTTACCTTAGAGGTAAGATACTTCTATGTTACTCCCGTGAAACACATCGCTCAGGGCCCGCATACTTCCTCCAGTCTGCTCCGCACCATGCTCTTCGCATGCGCCTGCAAGTTCGCTATGATTCCCGCGCTTGCTGCCACACCAGCTTCCGGTATTCGCGTCCAGGGCCCGGGCGCGGCCCCGCAGCTCATGTTTGCCTGTTGCGACCAGGGTGTGGATCGGATGCGCTCCTTGTTCGCCAACCCCGACGTGATTGCGGACCTGAAGGACTTGGACGCCGGGATCGCCGTCGCCATTTTCGACTTCACTCCGGAGCGGACTCAGCTCGTCCGCGCGTTGAATCAGGCCGGCATTCCTGTGATCGCATGGATCATGCTACCCGACGAGCAGGCCTTCTATCTCAATGCGGAAAATGCTCCGCAAGCCGCGGCTCGCTTCGCAGCCTTCGACGCGTGGACTCGCGACCAGGGTCTTCGGTGGGACGGGGTTGGGCTCGACATCGAGCCGAACTTCGCTGAGCTCGCAGCTCTCAAGGGCCATCGCTGGCGATTGTTCAGCACGCTGCTCCGGCGGGCTGTGGATCGCCGGCGGGCCCTCCGCGCGCGGCAGGCGTATTCCGCGCTCATCCGCCATATCCAGTCGCGGGGCTATCTCGTCCAGACCTATCAGATGCCATACCTCCCTGTAGAGCGCGAAGCTCACTCTTCTCTCCTGGACCGCACGTTGGGCACAGTCGACGTTCGCGGCGACGAGGAGGTTCTGATGATTTACACCAGCTATGCGCGCCCGCTCGGAGCAGCGGTGATCTGGACGCTTGGTCCGAATGCCCAGGCCATCGCAATTGGCATTACCGAGGGCGATCCCAGCGCCGCTGTCAACCTCGCCCCGCTCAACTGGGATGAGTTCTCCCGCGACTTAGTCGTCGCTGGTCACTTCTCCCGGACCATCGGTATCTACAATCTCGAAGGCTGCGTGCGCCAGGGTTTCCTGCAGCGCTTGAAGACCTTCGATTGGAGCCAGTCTGTCATCATCCCGCCGGATGCATTGCAGAAGGCCGATCACCGGCACCGCGTGCTGTTGCTGGTCCTGTGGATCAGCTCCCATCTTCTGTATCTCATCGCCATCCTCTTGCTGGCTGTCGCAGTGACGGTGTGGCGTTGGCGCATCCGCAAGTGAAAAGGCAACAATCCAGACTTTTATACGCCCACCACTCGCAAGCCCACTCCCTGCACGTCGACCACGTCCCAACGCGTCTCCGTGCCTCTGCGCATGAACTCGAGTGACAGCCGCGTAGACCCAATTCGCAAATCATCAATCCGCAGCCGCTGCACAAACGGAGGCAGATGCGGCTGGTCGATCACCAACTCTCCCGCCTGCGCCCGAGGTCGCAGACCCAGCAGGCCCGTGAGCAATAGGAATGGCGCGCCCGAGGCCCACGCTTGGGGTGAGCACGAAACCGGGTAGTGCACCGGCTCGCCGCTCAGTTGCCGCCCAATGCCGCACAGCAGTTCCGGCAGCCGGTACTTGCGATAGTGCAGAGCGGCGTCATACAGGGCCTGGAACAGTACGGAAGCCTCCTGCCGCAAGCCGTAGCGGGCCATGCCGTAACCGATCATCGACGTATCGTGCGGCCAAACGGAACCGCAGTGATAGCTCATCGGGTTGTAGTACTGCTCCGCGGAAGAAAGCGTACGAACCCCCCAGCCCGAAAATAGCTCTTTGCTCAGGAGTTTTGCCGTCACCTGGCGTCCGCGTTCTGCGCTGATGGCACCGCAAAACAGCAGGTGTCCCGGGTTCGACCCATCTACCCGCAGCGGGCTCTTGTCCTTGTCCAGCGCCATCGCGTAGTAACTCCGATCGTCCAGCCAGAATCGCTGTTCGAGCAAATCGCGCAGCTCCGCCGATCGCTTCGCCGCCTCGGCCGCCAGCGCCGGTTCGCCCATCGTTGCAAGCAACTCTGCGGCGCCTGCAAGACCGCGCACCGCGTAGCCCTGCACTTCTACCAGCGCGACCGGTGGCTGCGCGATGCGTCCATCACTGTGCCGATTCGCATCCCCCGAGTCCTTCCAACCCTGGTTGAACAATCCTTTTGGGTTGCGCCGGCAGTATTCGATCAGGCCGTCGCCATCCAGGTCGCCATACTGCAGCAGCCAGCGCGTCGCGGACTTCAAGGCATCCTTCAATACCAGCAATAGCACCAGGTCCGCCGTCCAACAAAAATACTCATGCAGCAGGATCAGGAATAACGGCGTGGCATCGACCGAGCCATATGACCGGCCGAACGCCACTTCGTTGGTGGCCGTCATTTCTCCCGAGCGCCGCTCATGCAGAATCTTCCCTGGGTCTTCGTCCCGCTCATCGTTTTTGACCGAGCCCTGGTAGCCGGCGAGCACACGCAGGGTATCCCTCGCCAGGCCCGGATCAAGCAGCAGCGTCTGGTAGCTGCTGATGAGGGAGTCGCGGCCGAACAAAGCCGCGAACCATGGTACGCCCGCCGCCACCGCCATTCCCTGGCTCTCGCGAATGCGTAGCGCGAAGAAGTCCTCTACCGAGGTTTGAAGCAGGGAGTCGAAAATCTTATTATCCGAGTGGACGCGGGTACACTGCGCCCTCCACTCCACATGGCGCGTGCGGGATCGATGCCGCTCCTCTTCCTGGGCTGCAACCGGATCCTCCTCAACCAACCTGGAAACTCGCTTGTCATGGGGGGAAGCGACCGCCATGGCCACAGTGACAGTCAGGCAGTTCTGCCCGTGCGGGGGAAGGTCCAGCTCCCATCGCGCGCAAGCCCCCTCCAGCAACTGCGGCTGTGGCGTAAAACCAATCTCGGTGAATCGAACCCGGTCATCCAATCCCTCGTAGCGGAAGCGGACGCGCGCATCCTCCACCAGCGGCCGTGTGTATCGCCCGCTCTTGCCCCGCAATAATCCCCGCACCTGGAAGATGTCCATGAAGTCGGCAGAGAAGAGCAGCTCAACCGTCAGCTTCACATTCGTGTGATGGAAGTTCTGAAACGTCAGCGTGTCAAACAGCCGGTCGCGCCCCAACAGGAATTCCCGATCGATAAAGATCGTGTTGATGGGCAGATCCAGGTCGGTGCCCGCCACCGCGCCGCCACGCACTGTCAGGCCCACCCGCGCGAGGTCGGCGACCGTGCTCGTGCAAGACAGCAGTGCTGGCGTCTGCCCATTGGTGCGTAGCTCATAGTGGCTTAGAAAGCGAGTATCCTGATGGAAGAGGCCGATGTTGGGCGACCCCGGCGGTACCAAAGCGCCCTCTTCTGTAGCCGCAAAAAAGGTGGATCCGTGGATAAGCGCCAGGGGGCCGGACGATCCAGGCGGTGGCTCTGGGTAGGCCACCTTCGGCTCAGGCGGCGGATCGACATAGTTGGCCGGAAACTTAACGGGTGCGGAATTGTTCAAGCAGCTTCCTCGTCTCGCTGAACGGGCGCAAGCCCGCCGTTGAGTATGCTCATGTAAAGCTGGTGGTACTGGCGCGCCATGGCCACTGCCGAGAAGTGCCTTTCTGCATAATTCCGAATCGCCCGCGCATCGAAGCGGTCTTCTCTTAGCGCCCGCACGGCATCTTCCACATTCTGGCAGATCGTGCCCGAGACCCCCTCGGCTACTATCTCTTCCACTGCGCCTCCAGCGAACGCGATGACCGGTGTGCCGCAGGCCATCGCTTCGACCATCACCAGGCCAAATGGCTCTTCCCATTCGATGGGGAACAACAGCGCCGTCGCTCGGCTCAGCAGATCATTCTTCATGGAAAAGTCCGCCGCACCCAGAAACTCCACATTCCGTCCATCCACATGAGGGCGCACCTGGGTGTCGTAATAGCTTTGGAAGATCGGCTGCACCTCTCCCGCAATCTTCAACGGCATACCCAGCTGCTTGGCGATCGCAATCGCATGGTGCGTTCCTTTAATCGGGCAGATCCGCCCCAGGAAGCACAAGTAGGGTTCTTTCTCCGCCGTAAAGCGGTAGCGCGAGAGATCGAGTCCGTGGTGGATCACCTTGGAGACCACCGTTGGATGCAGGCATGCCTGCTGATGGCTAATCGAGACGTACGTAACCGTCTTATACCGCTCATATAAGTCTGTGATCGAGGGCTCGCAAGGATGGTGCAAGGTACAAACGAACGGCAGCGGGCTCAGGCGGGAGAAGGGAACTGCGAGAGCACTGCTCACGTGCACCAGGTCACACCCCTCCGCAGCATCCTTGATTGACCACGAGACGTGGTCGAGTTCCTTCGTCAAGCCCGACATCTCCGCGGGAAGGGGCCAGTCCTGCTTTGGATAAACCCAGCGTACGTCGGCTTTCACTGTAGACTCGCCGTTCGCGTACACACTCACATGCACATTCAGGCGTCGGAGGCTCTCCGCTAGATTTGCAACAAACAACTCGGTCCCGCCATAGCGGGTAGGAGGAACCGGGATAAAGGGTGAGGCGATCAGGCCAATACGCATACATACTCCCAAATCTGAGAATCCGCTCTTTCTCAGTATAGATGCGCCCGCCAACCCAAACGGTCTGCTGGGAACTTCTCTGGTGACTTACTCCTCAGTGGCAACGCAGATTCCGCTGGCGACATCTCAAACCCAGCGGCCTGTAGCAGGTGCGTTCGGACGAGAGCCGCAAACCCAAGAGATTTTTGATGTCCGGGATTCGAATCAATCTTCGCATCATAATCATCATGCCGATCGAATTTGAGCAACTCGAAAAGCCGCTCCGGAACTCGCCGGTCTACCTTCTGTTCTGCTGCAGCAAATCGAAGATTTTTTCGTCAATTACCAAAAGGTGCGTGGGGTCGAAGTAACACCGCCGGGGCGCGAGGGGCCGGAATCGGCAAAGCGCATACTCGAGACAGCTGCATCTTAGCCGCTCACGGTCTGCGATGGAGCAGCCCAAACAGTTCGCGAAATGGACAAAGAAGTACAGGAGCTGCCGGTTCAAGCTGCTCTGCGTTCCACCCATGGGTCGATGACAATTTTGGTTACGCGATCTTCTTTGTCCCGCCATACCTTATACATGTTTGGTGCCTCTTCGAGCGAAATGCGGTGCGAAATGATGTAGCTCGGATCTATTTGTCCCTTTTCGATGCGCTCGAGCAATGGCTTCATGTAGTTGTGCATGTTGGTCTGCCCCATCTTCATGGTGATGCCCTTGCCGAAAGCGGCGCCGAATGGCACCTTGTCGAGCATTCCTCCGTACACGCCGGGAACAGAGAGGGTTCCACCCTTGCGCACGGCCTGAATCGCCTGGCGCAACACAGCCGGACGATCAGTTTCGAGTAGTAGCGCATTCTTCACCGTGTCGTATGCCCCTTGTAAATCTCCCGTGTGCGATTCCAGACCCACAGCGTCGACACAGGCATCGGGACCGATGCCACCGGTCAGGTCTTTGAGCGCCGTCAGCACACTGAGACCTTCGTGAGAGTAGTCGACGGTGACGGCGCCGACCGACCGAGCCATCTCCAGCCGCTCCGGAATTCTATCGATCGCGATGACCTGTCCTGCACCCAGCATAAAGGCGCTGGCGATGGCGAATTGGCCAACAGGTCCACAACCCCACACTGCAACCGTGTCGCCATCCTGGATCTGCGCGTTTTCTGCCGCCATATAGCCAGTAGGGAAGATGTCGGAGAGAAACAGGACTTTTTCGTCTGCGAGATCGGTCTGGAGTTTGAGTGGCCCGACATTTGCAAAAGGCACACGCACATACTGGGCCTGGCCGCCCGCATATCCGCCCATCAGGTGGGAATAACCAAAGAGACCGGAACCGGAATATCCGTAGGCGGCTTCCATCAGGTGGGCGTTGGGATTGGTGTTATCGCATGCGGCCCAGATCTTCTTCTTGCAGAACTCGCAACTACCGCATGCAATGGTGAAGGGTACAACGACGCGATCACCGCGCTTCAAGTTGGTGACGTCAGGCCCAACCTCCTCTACCAAACCCATGAACTCGTGGCCGAGAATGTCTCCGGACTCCATGGTAGGAATAAATCCATCGAACAGGTGCAGATCAGATCCGCAAATTGCGGTGCGTGTCACTTTGATGATGGCATCGTGTGGGTTCAGTATCGTTGGATCCGGCACGGTCAAGGTCTCGAGCTTGCTCTTCCCCATCCAGCAAACAGCTTTCATTGCATACTCCATTCTGGTATTTTGACTAGCTCGCCTGTCGGGTCCCGTCGGGAACAGCGATCCTTTCACCATAGGCCGAGGCCTTTCCGCTGCCTATGATGCCCCGAGGACCGTGCGGCTGCCCTTGTGTTCGAGGTATCTCGCCTGTTTCCGCCAGCGCTTTGAAATGGCGGAGATTCTCGATTACCCCTTGCTTTGGATTTCTTCCGGTCAGCGTTTCCCACATGTTGGCAAGCTTGCCCAGTTTGAACTCCTGCAGTACAGTGACCATCGTTCCGCGGCCACTGGGCGCCGGCTCAAATACGACTTCACCGGCCGTGTCGACGTCACCGCCTGTGGAGCGCCACGCAAGGCGTTTGCCCGGTTCATCGGCGAGCAATTCCGAATCCCATTCGATAGTCTTGTCGCCACGGTACATTACCCAGTGGGATGTTCTTTCGCCCGTCCTGATAACTTGCTTTAGCTGCTCCTGCCAATGTGGGGCAGACTCAATATCTCGCCAGAGCGCATAGAGCTTATCGGGAGCGGCTTGAATGATCGCGCTGGTGCGCACCCAGACCTTGCCATCCTTATCTTCGGGTGGCGGAAGGTAGCGCCCGTTTTGGATGACGGTCGCACCCTGGGGAGCGTTCCCCGCGATGTGTGTTTCGTTCAGCAGAGCCATATATCTCTCCTCATGTTGCTTTCTTCCTCCGCATTGCCAACCAGGGGCGCGACCCTGATCCGCGGTATGGCGAAGTCGTCGAGTCACTCACCTAACTAACGTCCGGCCTGTTCTTCTTCCAGAGGCTTTGCCATCTTTTCGTGCGCCCTTCATCGCACCGGGCACTACGTTGGCCAACTTGCCTTCCAGCTTGGTTTTCATCGAGGCCGCATACACATGGTCATCGCCGGCCAGTAGCGCGTCGATACCCTGGCGAGCGACAGTTACGTACTGCTCACCTGTGATGCAAGTTAGGTGGGATGCGGAAGGCCATAGCACCGGCCATTCCTGCATCCCAGCCGACACGAACCGTCATTGTTTTCTCAGGCAGCTTGCTTTGCCGTTGAGTTCACTTGCTTCGAGATCGAGGTTAATTTTTTGTCCGCCTCTT
>DASRRN010000646.1:0-9136 GCA_035695685.1 Acidobacteriaceae bacterium
TGAAATCGGACATGTTATTCCCCTATTGAGCTGCAGCGGCGCGAGCAAACGACTGGAGGAGACGATCCCAAATCACCTGGGTGTTAAAGATGCGGCGCATCTCATCGCGACATACTCCAAAACGGGTCAATTTCGTCCTGCGGCTTGACTTTATAGCTGAACCGGAGCACAGAACAGGATGCCGGAGACCCTCGCCTTCTGTCAGGGTACGCTATTGCGGTGGTGCACCTTTTGGCCGAAGAGCGCGATCTATCGTCAGGGGGTGGATGACCATTGTTCACTGGTTATGGTCGCCGGCGGCCTGCCGGCGTGGTTCGACGGGATCGTCCACACTGGTTACATGGCCGCCGATGACTCGGCAGTCGCGGTCGCCGACCAGGGAGGCAACCTCTATGTATCAGCCGACACCGGTCGCACATGGTCGCCGCGGGCTGACGGCATTCCTACTCCGAGCAACGTCCTAATCGTCTGAGGACGGATGCGGGTGGTACGGTGATCACGCTTTACAGTGTATTGCCGCAGGCGTATTAGTAACAGTTATCGTCTGTGTACATCCGCTCATTTCTTCACAACTTCCTGTCCCCGAAACTCCACGAGCCAGAGGAAGGCTTGAACGGGCCACCGACCAAATAGACCGATCCATTTAGGAGTAAATGTGCTGCGAGGGACTGCGGGTCGCGCCCGAACGTCTGCGAGCGCATTTTCTGTATACATTGCGATGGGAATTTGTCCATAATGAACCGGACGCGGGCGTATGTTTTAAGTCGATCTCATTCCCGCACATGGCTGAGATGAAATCCTTCGCTCGCTTCAATCGGCTTCTGCTCTTAGCTGTCTTAGGTTGCTGCAGCGTTTCTGCAGTCGCACAGAATGGCTCCATGCTGGGCCAAAGCATTACATGGAAGCGCGTTCAATCACCCTTTACCCCGGACCCATCGAACGGAGCAATCGCAGGCGGCCCGGGCTCCGACCCCAATCCGGGAACGCCAATGTTCATCTGCCGCGCGCAGATCCAGGGGAGTGTTGTTCCCGGCAAGTGGGTCCAGGGCAATTGCAACGTGCCGTATGGCGGGGCAGAGCAGATCATGCGCTCCTATGAAGTCGCTTACGGGAGCGCCCGCTGGAGGCAATATCAGGGCGGCGTCTATGGTCTTGCGCAGACAGGAAGCAACGCTGACGGCGGCCCACTCTATTCATGCCGCGTTCGCTACTCTTCCGCCGGAACCGATTACGGCTACCAGCCCGGCGAACTGGTCTCCGACGGGACGTGTCATATCCCGATGGGCGGAGGCGAAGTCGTGCAGGGTCCGCCGTTTGATGTGCTTTATGCTAGAGGGGGCGGACGGCCGCCGAATCCTTATCCGCCCTATCCATACCCGAATCCGTACCCGATCCAGCCAGTGCAGCCGGCGCAACCGTATCCGCCGTGCCGGGCCAGCGATCCATTGGTCAAGCGGGAGATACAGGGCGGTACAAGCTGGTATGTTGGGCAGCGCTGCTCTTCCATCGATGCTTTTGGTCACGTCCAGCCTAAGTATCCTCAACCTGGAGATGACGCCCCCCCTCCTCCATACGACCCGGGACCAAGCTCAGTGACCTGGCAACCGGCACAAACGCCCTTTGTTCCGGGAGACGACGCGGTTAAGGGAGGCCCAGGTAACGGTGGCAAGCCGGATTCGCCGCTTTTCGTCTGCCGTGTCTACGATAACAACGCTCTCGTGCCCGGAAAGTGGGTCCAGGGGGAGTGCCGTTATGTCAATGACGCTGGAAAAGAAGACTCATCGAAGACTTACGAGGTGGCTACTGGCCCGGCGGAGTGGCGCAATTTCGATGGCAACATAGGAGCGCTGGTGCCCGGCGGTTACCTTTCCGACGGCACCCATCTTTATATCTGCCGCAAGCAGATCAGCTACTTCGGCAGCAACAAAGGATATCAGCCAGGATTTCTCGCCAACGGCAAGTGCCACATTCCTTATGGCGTTGATAGTGTCGAGGGTAATCCTTTTGATGCTTTGTACAATGTCGTTTCCGCGCCGACTCAGGCGGGCCAGCAAGGGCAGGGAGCGTCAGCAACTGTTGCTGCAGGACCGGCTCAGCCGCATGGGATTTTGGTTTCGTTTGCGAGCGGCACAGACGCCACCGAGGGCACGGTCAGTGTGACCAACGGATCGACGAACAGCACGGTCACCAAGCCGTTGCCGGCTAACTCTACCCGACAGCAATGCATGGAGGTCCTCGAGCAAGCTGCTTTTCAGGCGGGTCTTCAAATTCAGGCCCAGCCCGATGGCGGTCTGCGGCTTTTTGGGACTAGCAACGCGGTGAATGTTACGCAGGCTTCGATTTCGGTGGGTCAGTTTTGAGCCGATTGTGCGAGTGAGGCTTTCGGGTAAAGTTTCTCTTTTTAGGGGTTTTGAAAGAGGAAATATATCATCGCGGCAATTCAGGAGTTTGATTTGCCTTGGGGTCAGTGAGTGCAAAGGGCTCGCCTTTCACTTACAGAGCTTCGCGAGACGGTCGACTGCATCGACGGTTTGTGGCCCGGATGGAAACAGCAGGTCCCTCCACTACGCTACACTCCGGTCGGGATGACACTCTTGTTTTGAATGTGAGGATGGAGGCCCGGTAGCTAATCGGCCAAGTAGCCCAGCCTCTCCCGCAGCAGCAAGGTACGTGAGCCTGTAGAACGACTTGAGGTTGGCGCCCACGCCCAGAAGAGCGGTTAGCCGGCCATCCCGTAAGAGACCTAAGAATGGTTGAAAGACATCGTTCTTATTATGATTTACCCCTCACCCTACCTTCACAGTGGACGAACCGGCAAGCTCCGCCGGAATAACCGAGAAGTCTTAGGGTTGGTACCATGCCAGCTATGAACAAACTTGCGCCATTCCTCTGGTTCAATGACAACGCCGAAGAAGCCGCCCAGTTTTACCTGAGCGTCTTCCCGCACGCGCGCAGGCTCGATGAGCTGCGTTCCAAAGGCGTCGGTCCCTGGCCCGTGGGCAAGATTGCCACTATCACGATCGAGCTTGAAGGTCAGGAGATGGTCTTTCTCAACGGCGGCCCCGCGCATCAGCTCAATCCCGCCTTCTCGTTCTTCGTCCGCTGCGACTCCCAGGAAGAGATCGACAGCTACTGGGGTAAGTTGATGGAAGGCGGGAAACCCATCGCCTGCGGCTGGCTTACAGACCGCTTCGGCCTATGCTGGCAGATTGTGCCACGCAATATCGGCGAGTTGGTCAGTCACCCCAAAGCCATGGAAGCCATGATGGGGATGATCAAGATGGACCTGCCCGCGCTGGAAGCCGCCGCGCGCGAGAACTAAAAGCGCCAAATCTTCTCTACGCTTCGGGATGACAAAGGGGAGGGTTGCGCTTCGATAAGATCTTGTGGCCTGGGCGGGGTGGACTGCAGATCCCTCCGGTCGCCTCGATATCCTGATAAAAAAAGCATCCTGGCCTTGACAAGTGAACCTACGAACGATGATAGTTCACTTCTTGACAGGATGAGCGTGATGATAGATCACCGAGTCAAACCCTATCCCCCGAAGTCAGCAACTCCGAAACTCCTCGTAAAGATCGCTTTGTTCTGCATGGCCGCCTTATTGGCGGTGGCTCCGCTTGCGGTTGGGCAGGACGTGCAGAGCGCCACAGTGGTGGGAACGATAAGCGATACAACGGGGGCGGTGGTTCCGAATGCCTCGGTCACCTTGACGAATACAGCCACCAATGTATCCGCCCATGTCACCACCAATGCAGAAGGGGCGTACTACATACCTTTCCAGGCGGCCGGTACGTATTCGCTCACGATCGATGCTGCGGGATTCAAGAAATACGTCCAACTCGGCATCGTGCTGCAGATCGGCCAGACGCCACGGTTTGATGTTCACCTGGGTGTTGGCACGGCCAATCAGCAGGTAGAGGTGACTGCGGCCACTCCGTTACTAGCGACGGATAATGCCGTCGTCGGTGGTACGGTGGACGCGAAGGTCATCCACGACGTGCCCATGGTTCAGGCCAAGCCCCAGCACTTGATGTATTACATGCAAGGAGCGCAGGCGAACAATGACGGCACGTATCACATCCTGGGCCTGCCCTCGAATCAAATCAACTTCACGATTGATGGGAGCATCGTGAAGCAGACCCCCCGGTCGGCGATCGGAGAAGTCAATAATTCCGTAACTCCCCCGGTGGATGCGCTGATGGAAGCCCAGGTCTGGACCACCGGAATCCCGGCCGAGCAGGGACACTCCGCGGGTGGCTCCTACAACATGGTGACCAAGAGCGGAACCAACGACCTGCATTTCGCGGCGGAAGAACGCTACATTAGAAAGAATTTCCTGCACCGGCAAGTCTTCAACCAGGCCCCGACGACCACTCCCTTCGAGTATCACAACTTCGATGCCGTCCTGGGCGGTCCCGTGTTCATTCCCAAGGTTTACGACGGGCGCAACAAGACGTTCTTCTTTCTTGCTTTTCGCTTCGATTACGATCACGAGCAGAACACGGTTACGGCGAATGTACCGACGCAGGCGATGCTCGATGGAAATTTCGATTTTCCCGGAGTGGCTTCGCAGCCGATCTACGATCCGCAGACGATCCGTTGCACCAATCCCAATGGATGTACCGGAGGCACCGGCTGGACCGCGACGCAGTTCCCTGGAAATCAGATTCCGCTAAGCCGCTTCGACCCCGTGGCGGTCAAGTTCCTGTCGATGACTCCGTACCATCTGCCGAATACCGGGGGCGGATACACGACGACAGGGCCGACCAACAACTACATCGCCAACACCCACTACCTGGCCGACAAAGACGGTTATCTGGGCAGATTTGACCAGCAGATCAGCGCCAATAACAAGGTGTACTTTCGCTTTGCGTGGAACCGCTATCGCACCAACCCCGGACGCGAAAATATACTTTACGCCTGGCATGGCATCGATAACACCGCCAACAGTTACGGATTGCCCGAACCGATCGATACGCTCAACCTTACGTTGGGCGATATCCACACCTTCAGTCCGACGGTAATCAACGAGTTCCGCACTGCATATCAACGCCGGGCAGATACGTGGTCGTCAGACCTGGCCAACCAGGGATGGGCGGAGACGCTGGGTATCCCCGGCGTTGGCCCGCAGACGTTTCCTGGTTTTGTGAGTACGGGCGGCAGCAGCGTAATCTGGACAGCGAATCCGGCGGTGAGCACGGGCACGAATCCTTATAGCCGCACCTTTCAGGATGATTACGAGTTCGCCGACAATGTCACCAAAGTCCTGGGTCTTCACGTGATCAAGTTTGGCTATCTGGGTGTGCGGGTGCGTGAAAACGATACGGTTTTTTCCCAACCGTCCGGAGTGTATAATTTCAGCGGCGCTGGGACTGGCTTTCCATTCAAGGCGAATACTGGTAATTCGTTCGCGTCATTTCTGCTGGGCGAAACCGACAATGCTACCTTTACCACGCTGCTCGAGAATTATCTTCCGCGCTGGTGGTCGCACCAGTTTTTCGTTCAGGATGACTGGAGAGCACGGAACAACTTAACTCTCAGTGTGGGGGTGCGCTATTCCTATGAGACCCCGGGCAGCACCAAGTACGGATACAAATCGCAATTCGATCCGAATGTGATCGATCCTCTCACCGGCCGGATGGGGGCTATTACTCATCCCACGGGATCGGTGTATAAAAACGACTTGACCAATTTCGAACCGCGCATTGGGGTGGCGTTCAGCTTCCGTCCAAGGTGGGTCTTCCGTGGCTCGTTCGATATGTTCACCGTGGATAACATGACGGAACTTGGTCAGGATGAATATCTCGCCACTGCTGCCGTGGCCCAGCCTCCGGGAAATCCATACCCCGCTTTTCAGTTATCCCAAGGTCCGGGCGCCATTGACTATCCCATTGACCCAACCACCCATACCGCCAGTTATGTATCGGTCACGGGAAATTACAGTGCACGCACGGCAACTTACCTCGACCCGAACCTGCGGAATCCTCATACCATGAGCTGGTCGACCGGCTTTCAATATCAGCTCAGCACCAATGCCATAGCAGAGGCCGTTTATCAGGGATCGTACGGCTACAACCTGATCAATCCCAGCGCTGTCAACATCAACGTGCTGCCCCAATCCATCTACAACTCTACGGACCCAACCTTGCTGAATGCGGTATATGCCAACACACAGGCGTACCTTCCATATCCGCAGTTTGGAACCATCAACGAATACAGCGATTGGGATGCCAGTACCTACCATGCCCTGAGCACACGCGTGGAGAAACGCTACAGCAGAGGTTTCTTGTACAACTTTCTCTTCACCTGGAGCAAGAATCTGACTGCCGGGCTGGGAAGCCAGGCGCTGGGAGGTCAAATCAGCGGCTCCCCCACGTACACGGTGGGCACCGGCCCCGAATTCTACGACCGGGGCATGACCAAAGGAGTCGCTCCCAGCGACACCAGGCTCCAATTCGTTTCCTCCGCCTCGTTTGATATTCCGGTGGGCAATGGTCGACGGTGGATGAATCACGGAGGCATCGGCAATCTCCTTCTCGGAGGCTGGACCTTCCTGACTATTCAAAGCTTGCGCACGGGCATCCCGGCAAACTTCCTGATGGCGGGAAGCCCACATAATTACTTGCCTGGCCAGGTATTTCCCAATGTCTTGCCCGGCCAGCATGTAAGGGTACCGAACCACCATATTGGCCAACCGTTTCCGGAGCAAAACCAGAATCCATTTTTCAATATCAACGCTTTCTCCTATCCGGCGGCGTTCACCAATGGCAATGCGGGCATCGGCATTGCGCGGTACGGTGGAGTATGGTGGCCTCAATATTCGTTGACCAAAACGGTCGCTTATAAAGAGAGATACAGAATCACCGTGCGCATGGATGCCAATAACCTGTTCCCGGAGACGCATGCGTACTCGACGGCAACCAACAACGTGGTAAACATTACCAGTCCTCAGTTGTTTGGTAGGGTTGCGAGTCAGTCTTACAGCTTTTCCAACTGGTATACCCCGAACGGGAACCTGGTTGGAGTGCTCCGTATCGAGTTTTAAAAGAAACGTATGCTGTTGGATTGAGGGGAACACGGCTCTGTGATAACCAGAAGAAAAGCTTTATTCGACCTGGCGGGATTTCTGGCCCAGGCAGCGCAACAATTGCCGGCGAACCGGAACATCAAGTGGGCACTGGGCTCCAACCTTTGGAACTCCTATCCTGGCACTCGGTTTACCGACATTCTTGATGTTATGCACGATACTGGATTCATCGGACTTCGTCTGACGCAATATCCTCAAATTCTCACCAAGTACGACATCACGCCCGACCAAATGGAGAGGGAGGTTTCCCGGCGCGGTCTCCGGGTGATTACCATTTCGTTCAATGGCGCCGCCGATGATGCGTCGCAGCACAGCCAGATCCTGGCCAACGCACGGAGCGCGATGACTTTCCTGCAGCGCTTTGGCGCTGATCGCCTGGTTGTCTTCTCGCCGTCGCGTGGTAAGTCCGCAGAGGCCTTTGCTATCATGTGCCGTTTCTACAACCAACTGGGAGAAGCCGCGGGCGAAATGGGATTCAAGGCAGGCCTGCACAATCATCTGGGGCAGATGGTGCAGACTCCGGAAGAGATCGATCGATGCATGGCTATGACCGATCCGAAACTGTTCTACTTTTCTCCTGACACCGCACATGTGTACCTGGGTGGTGGCGATCCGGCGGTCATCATGGAGAAGTACAAGAATCGCCTGATGATGGCCGATTACAAAGATGCGAAGCGTGCCGGACTAACGGCGAAGTACGTCACCAATACGTTCGATCTTGGCGATGGCGAGATCGACTTTCCCGCGTGCCATCGGGTACTGCGCAGCATCCGCTTCAAAGGCTGGCTTTGCGCCGATCTCGACATAACGAGAAACGGTCCTCGCACCAGCTATGACCGGTGCGGAAGCTACATCGTGCACACCCTGGAACCGGTTTATGCCTGAAGTCACGCGGCGGGAGATGCTGAAGATGACGGCTGCGGCTGCACTGTCGAACTATCGGATACTGGATCCCCATGTGCATGTCTGGAAGCATGACGCTCATTTTCCTTTCGCGCCGGGAGCCAAGGTTCCCGATTATGATGCCACTCCTGAGATGCTCCTGGACCTGATGAAGGCCAATGGTGTGAAGAAGACCGTGATCATCCAGGTCATCCATTACCGCTACGACAACAGTTATCTCGCGGCTGTGCTGAAGCAGTATCCGGGATTCTTTCAAGGGGTGTGCCGGGTTGACCCGCTGGATCCCGCCGCACCTGATCATCTGACGCGGATCTCTGAGCAGCAAGGCTTTCGCGGAGTGCGCCTGAGCCCGGCGGCCGATGCGGCCGGTGACTGGATACGAGGCCCCTTGATGCCTCCTCTGTGGAAGCGCTGCGACCAGCTCAAGGTTCCCATGACCTTGCTGATCCCGATCTCGCGCGTTCCAGATGTTCAGAAATTGGTCGACAAGTACCCCGATTTGACGATTGTGATCGACCACATGGCGGATTGTCCCGTCGATCATCCAGAGCAACTGGAGTCTCTCGTGGAACTGAGGCGTTATCCGAAAGTGTTTGTGAAGATTTCGCATACGTGGTCGTTGTCCAGGCAGGATTATCCGTGGCTCGATTCACAGCGGCTGGTGAAGCGCTTGTATGACACGTTCGGGCCGCAGCGGCTTATGTGGGCGACGGACTGGCCCATCGCCAAGGATCGAGCAAGCTATGCGCAGAGATTAACCGTGGTGCGCGACGACATGAAATTCCTCAACGCTGACGACAAGAGCTGGATGCTCAGCAAAACGGTGGAACGGGTGTGGCCGTTTTCTTGAGGGTGGCTGCGGAGACTCTAAAGCCAGTCGCTTGATGAAATAAAAACGTACCTCAGGGGCTAAAGCCCTCAACAACCGTGGCGTTTACGGCACGGCTGAAGCCGTGCCCTTCGTGCAGAGACGCTTCCGCAGATGAAGCACAGGGACTAAAGAGTCTGCGTGAGAACCCAAAAGGAGCCCTGAGTTTGGTGGGAGCCCCCTGCTTTAGCAGGGGGGAGCAACGCTTTCAGCGTTGCGCAAAGAAGTTCGACTTTGATCATGCGCTTTAGCGCTGGCCTTGAAAATCCAGGGCTAAA
>DASRRN010000647.1:0-8371 GCA_035695685.1 Acidobacteriaceae bacterium
CGCGTTACTTATAGCTTGAAATCCGATGGCTCCAGTCCCACCTTTCAGCAGCTACCCGAGCCTACCCCGCTGCAGGCCAAAGCCCATGAATTGCTCAATCTGTTGCCAGTGCCTGGAAACTGATTCTTCAACTATCCCTCAACAAATCAGCATCATACTGCCTAAAATGGCTTTGAACTTCGGACTAGATCGTGCTTTCAAATCCGACCCAGGACTAGCGTCCTGGGCTAAGTTCAGCCGTCCCTGCGGGACTGAATTTGGAAAATCGTGACTCTCATACACGCTCTTTAGACCCTTCAGTTGGCCAGCACCGCACGATAACGCACCTGGTTCTTCTTTACTTTGGTCATCGCGTCGTTTGCTTTAGACATGGCGAAGCGCTCGGTTATGGCCTGTACTTTGTGGCGTTCGGCCACACGCAGCATTTCACGGATCATGCGCGGACTTCCACCGGGGCTGCCGGTGATCACCTTCTGGCCGGCAACCAAAGGATAGACCGGGAGCCCCAGAGCGCCGGGTGGGACACCGACGAAACACAACTTACCCTGGGGACGCAACGCGGTGACATATGCATTCCAATCCTGGTCTGCCTCAATGGTCGACAGGATGAAGTCGAAGTGGCCGGCAAGCTTCTTGAGGGTCTTGGTTTCCCGCGTGTTTACGAAGTGCTCTGCCCCCAACGACCGGGCGTCCGCCTCCTTAGCTGGGGAACTGGAAAACGCTGTAACCTCCGCGCCAAACGCATGGGCAAACTGTACCGCCATGTGCCCCAGACCCCCGATGCCGACAATCCCTACCCGCGAGGCAGGATTGACGCCATGGTTGCGGATGGGAGTGTAGACGGTAATGCCGCCGCAAAGTAGAGGCGCGGCCCGCTCGCTTTCCAAGCCGTCTGGGATAGAAACCACAAACCGCGCGTTGACTCGCACCCGGTCAGCGTACCCGCCATTGCGGTGTACGCAGGTCCCCTGGCTGTCGGCACACAGATTTTCCTCGCCCTGCAGGCACCACTCACAATGCCCGCAGGAGTTGGCCTGCCAGCCCACGCCCACCCGGTCGCCCGAATTCAATCCCAGTACGGAGCTTCCGGTTACTGTGACTTTGCCGACGATCTCATGGCCGGGGATCAACGGATAGTGGCTTATACCCCAATCGTTGTCGACCATATGGATGTCGCTGCGGCAGATGCCGCAATGAGAGATGGCGATCTCTACCTCGTTGGGTTTGATTTCCCCGGGATCGTACTTGTACGGGAGGAGTTCAGCGCCAGCAGCATGCGTGGCGAATCCTTGAAAGGGTGGCATAAAAGCGTTGCCCTTGGCAGTTGAAATTGAGAACCAGGGCCCGCGTAAGTCTACATTATTCGATTTCTACGGATACGACCTGCATACCACTCAGCATGGCATCTACCGGGATTGAGGTTACGGGAACCACCGATTCGCCGTTGAGCGAGATGCCACGATTCGTTCGGAGCGGTTCCAGCACGTTGGCCATGGAAATGGGAATCGACGCCAGGGTTCGGCCATCGACCACCGCCTGTGCATTGGGCAGCAGCAGCGTCACATACAAGCGATCGTCCTGGTGAGCCGAATTCATCTGGTGAATAACGCTGCTTAATTCCAGCGGGCCCTCACTCGAAGAGGATGGGGTGGTCAACCGGTCGAGGGTGGCACCATCGCTGAGCAGGATCCGCAGAGGCCCCGGGTTCAAGGTCGACGGGAGCTGAATGGGGATGCGAAGATTCTTGGTCTCTCCTCGAAATGGCCGCAGCGTCGCTTCGACCATGATGGTGTCGCCGGGATGGGCCGCGGGTTGCGCAGCCTGCGCTCGCTCTAACTGGATACTGCGGCGGCCGGGAAGTGAATCGATATCCAGGTCGATGCGCTGTATGTTACGAACGCGTGCTGAGTTGCCATAAACCGCCTGAAAGCGCTGCCCGACGGTAAGCGCTGCTCGCAAGGCCGAGGGCAACTGCTCGGTTGGCGCTATCAAGGAATCGAGATGAAGCAGCGGATAGCCATCGATGGCAACGGTCCCCCGCAGTTCATAGGTGAGTTCCTCGCTGTAGCTGTTGGTCTCGAGTAAGGATTCGTAAAGCGAAACCATGACCGCACCCGGAGTGATATCGGGGTTGTCAATTACTTCGATATGCAAGGTGCGATCGCGCAAACCGCCATGGGTATGGATCGTCACCGGGATCATGCGCGCCGACTCGCCCAGCACCCCTCGTATGGCTGAGGAGCGATCCTCGGTAAAGGCGCCAATGGTCTGGGTCGTATTTACGATCTTGAAGGAGTTCAGCGGCGAGGCCAGGGTAGCCACGACATCTGCCTCAGCCATGGGGATGGAAACATTGCCGAAGCGGGTGATGGGGTGTCCGCAAGCCAGCACCTGGTGGGGGTCGACGTAGGTCACGGTACAGGTGGCGGCAATCTCCAGATCGCCCCGGACAAGCAGGGCGCTCACTGCTGACCCGGGAATGAGCGGAGCAGCAGTATCAACATGAGCGCCATCGGGGGCGCTGCCCCCCAAGCCGGCAACCGGGGTAAGCCCCATGACCGAAACGTGTTCCTGGAAGAATTTCACCGCCTCCGGGCTGAAACCGGAAAGCAGCAGGGGGGTTTCGATGGGATGAATGTCAGTGGTGTCGGCAGTCGCGGTTACCGAGCCGGGGGACCCGGGCTGCCACATGGGGGCATTCCCGGCACGAAGGACCTCAGGCTCAGCCGTTCCATTGACCGCCAGCATCTCGGCAATAGGAGTAATGCCCGCGATGGGTTCCTTACTGAACTGCCCGATTCTGTACGATAGAGCACCCAGTAACTTGCCATCGATGTAAACGGGGCTGCCGCTCATACCCGCGACCACTCCGGTGTACTCTGGTTTGGAGCCGTGGAGACGCGCCAGGATCATATCCTGATCGGGGCCGAGGACATTTTTGAGCACCCCGAGTATCTCGACGTCCATGGCCTCCACTTGTGTACCTTCGAAGACCGTGTAGGCGACACCATGGAGGCCGCGATGGACGTCTGATAAGGGGTAGATTCCAGCCGTGGCAGACGGGGGCGGAGCAACCGGGCTGACTTGGGCGACCAAGCTGCCCGCAACGACAAAAACTGCGGCTAAAACCGAAAAGTGCGTTGATATACGGCTGGTAGACACGTCTACAGATTAGACGTTCCTATCGTCGGAGCATAGGGGCTGCAATGCGGCGACCCTGTATTTTTGTAGCTTACGAGGTATCAGATGAAGTGGAATCGCCAAAAGCTAACCGTTGCATCCCTGGCGCTGCTGCTGGTTGCTGCAACCGGGGCCCGTTCGGCCGGGGGCCAGGCTTCACCGAGCACGCCGGCTGCGAATACCCCCCAGCAGCAGCCAGACCAGTCGACACCCGATTCCGGCGGCCCGGGCGCTGACAATGGCGCCATTGCCATTCCCAAAAAGCCCGAAAAGCCGGACGTGCCCCCGCCGCCACCGGAACCGAAGGTAAAGAATCCGCCCGGGCTGGCGAACTTTTCGCTGCGCGTGAATGTTCCGGAGGTAACCCTCGATGTGGGTGTCGTACTGCAGAAAACACACGAGTTCGTCCCCAATCTGCAGCCGGCCAATTTTCGGGTATACGAAGATGGCGTGCCCCAGAAGGTGGTCGGCTTTCAGCGCACTAAGGCGCCCATCACGGCGGTTCTGCTGTGTGAATTTGCGTCGACCAACTACTGGTTTGTTTACGACATGAGGAACGCCGCGTACGCTTTTGCCCAGCAATTGCAACCGGACGATTACGTCGCAGTCGTGACCTATGACCTTAAGACCCAGATCCTGACGGACTTTACCCAGGACAAGCGGCTGGTCTACGAATCCTTGAATACCTTGACGATTCCGGGCTTTAGCGAGACGGACATGTTCGATGCTGTGTACCAGACGCTCGACCGGCTCAGCCGTATTGAAGGGCGCAAGTATCTGGTGCTCATTGGGTCGGGTTACGATTCCTTCAGCAAAATCAACCTGGACAAGGTGCTGGCAAAGATCAAGGCCACTCCCAATGTCACCATCTTCAGCGTGGGGACGGGACAAGCAGCAAGGATCACCGGAAACGCCCGTAGCGGGATGTTCGGCCCCAAGGAAATCGACTACTTGCAGGCCGACAACCAGATGTCCACCTTCGCGCGCATGACGGGCGGCATGTCGTTTTTCCCCCGCTTCGCGGGCGAGATGCCGGATATTTTCCACTCCATCAATGATTCCATTCGCAACCAGTACGTGTTGACCTACACGCCGACCAACGCCAAACAGGACGGCAGCTACCGCAAGATCAGGGTCGAGCTGGTGGACAATGAAGGCCAGGCTTTGAAGATGCAGGATGAAAAGCATCACCCGTTGAAGTACGACATCATTTCGCGTGACGGGTACAAAGCTAAGCAGCAGGTGGACTAGGGGAAAGTTAGCGGGCCCCCGCTGGCCGGGCATGTTGGGACAAAGGAAAAGGTTTGGTCTCCATTTAGGGTTGGTTGCACGCAACAGCAGGTCCCTCCACTACGCTACGCTCCGGTCGGGATGACAATTCTGTTTCGTGACCCCAGGTCTCTTCCAAGCAGAGTTGTCATCCCGACCGGAGCGTAGCGTAGTGGAGGGACCTGCTGTTTTCTTAATCTGCATCCGGTTGCGTCCGATTCTTCTCTCCCTGCCGCTTCGGTGGACTATCCTGCTGCTCTGAACCTCCGTACAATCAAGAAAAACAAATCCAGTGGGTCCCGGGATAGGCGTTGGTCACAGCGACACTACAGCCGCAGCGAAAACTTGCCGCCAAACCGGTGCACCACTCCTCCGTGGAAGGCTGGCATCCTAAGCACAACCCCTGGTTGATTGCGCTTACGGTCACGCTGGCAACCTTCATGGAGGTGCTGGATACCTCGATCGCGAATGTCGCCTTGCCCCATATGGCGGGAACCCTGGGCGCCAGCCAGGAAGAAGCTACCTGGGTCCTGACCAGTTACCTGGTGTCGAGCGCCATCGTTCTGCCTATCTCCGGCTGGCTTTCTACCCGATTCGGCCGGAAACGCTTTTACATGACCTGCGTGGCGCTGTTTACTGTCTGCTCGCTGTTTTGCGGACTGGCGCCTACCCTGCCGATTTTGATTCTGGCCCGCATCCTGCAGGGCCTGGGCGGCGGCGGCCTGGCCCCGAGCGAACAAGCCATCTTGGCGGATACGTTTCCGGTGGAACAGAGAGGACAGGCATTCGCTCTCTACGGCATGGCAGTGGTGGCCGCACCCGCCATCGGACCAACATTGGGCGGCTGGATCACTGACAACTTCAACTGGCACTGGATCTTCTTCATCAACCTGCCCATTGGCATCCTTTCTCTGCTGCTCAGCAACCGGATGGTGGAAGACCCTCCCTACCTGGTTAAGGAAAGAGCCAAGGCCAGCCCCATCGACAAAATGGGCCTGGGCCTGGTGGCTATCGGCGTGGGCTGCCTGGAGTTCGTCCTGGACAAAGGGCAGGAGAAAGATTGGTTCGGCGACCGTACCATCACCGTGACTTTTCTGTTGGCCATGGTGACGCTGGCGTTTTTTGTTTGGTGGGAGTGGGGACACCCGGATCCGATCGTCGATTTGAAACTACTAAAGAATCGCAATTTCGGCACCGCGGTCGGCTTTCAATTCATATTAGGCATGGTGCTTTTCAGCACCACGGTCCTGATTCCGCAATTTCTTCAATCATTGATGGGCTACACGGCGGAGCTAGCAGGCATGGCCCTCTCCGCAGGGGCCTTGGTGTTGATGGTGATGATGCCGGTGGCAGGAAAGCTGGTATCAAAGATGGACGCCCGCCTTATGGTTTCAATCGGATTCCTGGCGACCTCACTGGCCCTCTACAACATGACCCGGCTGGACCTGAACGTGAGCTTTGGCCACATCGTGTTGTGGCGCGTGTTCCAGGTGCTGGGATTGTCATTTATCTTTATCCCCATCAGCACGTTGAATTATGTGGGAGTACCGACGGGCAAGAATAATCAGATTTCAAGCTTTTCAAACTTCGCCCGCAACTTCGGCGGCAGCATGGGCACGGCGCTCCTGACCACCTTCCTCGTGCGCACCCAACAGACCCACCAGTCGGCGCTGGCAGCCAACTTTATCCCCGGCAGTTTTGCTTATGAGAATTTTCTCGCCCAGACCAGGAACGCCTTGATGGGTGCGGGACAGAGCGCCGTGCAGGCAAAAGCGGCAGCCACTGGGTACGCCTACCAACAGTTGCTTCGGCAATCGTCCATGCTGAGCTATCAGAATGCTTTTTGGGTGCTGAGTGTGGTTGCGGCCGTTCTGGTTCCCTGGCCGTTCATCATGCGCCGCCCACCCAAACGCAAAAAACAGCCCAGTGAGGCCATGGGGCATTAAAGCGGTTTAACAATTGGTGTAGACCGAAGCAAAGAACCTTTTCGTGGTTTTCTCCCAAGGAAAACCACTCCTCGCGGCCTTTTGTTGGGCCACAGTAATTGTTTAAACCGCTCTAGGCTTCAATCGCCGCCTGACCCGATGTAGGGGCCCTGGCGATGGAATCGCGGATCCGTCAACTGCAGCAACATAAAGTCGGCGACATCGGCACGGTTGATACGCAGGGCGCCGGGCGGGAGCGCGTCGGGCAATACTCGATACGTACCGGTGAAAGGGCCATCCATGAGCCGGGGAGCGCGCACAATGGTGTAATCCACGTCGCTGGCCGCGATCAGACGTTCCTGCGCAGCCTGATCGATGAAGGGATGTTTGAGTACTGTCTTCTTAGCTAACCACAAAGCCATTACGGTAAGAGCATTCTGATACTTGCCCCAGTCCGGGTGATTGCCTGCGGAGCCCAGCACGATGAGCCGGTTTACATACTCCTGGCGCATACCCTCAAGGATGTGAGGCATGGCTTTGGCGAGCACGTCGGATTTTTTCCGGGTGCGGGCGCCCAGCGCGGAGAGAACCGCACGGTGACCGCGAATGGCGTCTACTACCGCCCCGAAATCGAATACGTCTCCTTGAATCACCCTAAGATGCGGGTCTTGTGGCAGTCCTTCGAGGTTACGAGCAAAAACTGTAACTGCATGTCCCTTAGCCAGCGCCTGGGTGACTATCAACTTGCCGGTACTTCCGGTGGCGCCGAAGACTATGATCTTCATTTGAGCCCAGTTGTTCCTTCCCACGAGTCTGCAACCACCACACTATACATGGCACAACCCTTCTGGAAGGAAGACATCTGAGGGAGGAGAAGGCAGGTTGACAATGTCGGAAAATCTTGAAAAAACGGAAAAAACACTACGGGACCTGATTGAGACCCTGCGTGATGGCCACCAGGGGTTTATCGAGCTGGAAAAAAATCTGAAAGACCCGGAAGCGCGCAAGCTATTCCGTGAAGAACTACAGGTTCGCGCGGGTTTCGCCGCGGAACTGGAGAATGAATTGCACCATTTTGGGGTCAAGGACGTTAAGGCCGCGAGTTCCACCGCGGGCAAAGTGCATCGCGCCTGGGGTGAGCTGAAGGCCCGGCTTGGCGGTGGCGACCATGCATTGCTGGCTACGGCGGAAAAGGGCGAGGATGAGGCCAAGCACGCCTACGAAGAAGCGCTCGCCAGTGAGGATTTCCCCCTTCCGTTGCGGGAGATGCTGATGCGGCAGCAAAGGCATATTCTGATGGCTCATGACCGCGTTAAAACGCTGCGGGACCGCCTGGCGGCGTAACGGATTTCAACTGAAAATCTTTCACCGCAACAAATGACGGGTGCCCCACATCTCGCTCGTTTTTCGCGAGATGTGGGATACCACGAATCTGAACCTTTTTGTTGATTGCCAAAAGCCTTCCGGATCGAACCCCGTGGTATCCCACATCTCGCGAAAAACGAGCGAGATGTGGGGCACCCGTCATTTGTTGCGGTGAAAGATTTTCAGTTGAAATCCGTTACGCGGCTAAGCGGTCCCGCAGCGTTTTAACGCGGTCATGGGCCATCAGAATATGCCTCTGCTGCCGCATCAGCATCTCCCGCAACGGGAGGGGGAAATCTTCACTGGCGAGCGCTTCTTCATAGGCATGCTTGGCTTCATCCTCGCCCTTTTCGGCCGTAGCCAGCAATGCATGGTCGCCACCGCCAAGCCGGGCCTTCAGCTCACCCCAGGCGCGATGCACTTTGCCCGCTGTGGAACTCGAGACCTTCACATCCTTGACCCCGAAATGGTGCAATTCATTCTCCAGTTCCGCGGCGAAACCCGCGCGAACCAGTGTTTCTTCACGGAATACCTTGCGCGCTTCCGGGTCTTTCAGATTCTTTTCCAGCTCGGTAAACCCCTGGTGGCCATCACGCAGGGTCTCAATCAGGTCCCGTAGTGTTTTTTCCGTT
>DASRRN010000648.1:0-17682 GCA_035695685.1 Acidobacteriaceae bacterium
GAGCATCACCCATTTGGGATCGATGCCACTGCTAGCCTGGGCGCGAATGTGAACCATGGGCGTGAGACCGAGCGATGCGGCTTTGGCCGCCGACATCACCACCACTGCGGCCGCGCCATCATTTACGCCCGGCGCGTTCCCAGCAGTAACGGTTCCGTCTTTCTTGAAAGCGGGTTTCAGCGCCCGGAGGGCTTCGATTGAGGCGTCCTCACGCACGGATTCGTCGTGGTCGAAGATGGTGGATGCTTCGCCCTTCTTCCCTGGTGGCAATTCGATGGGAAGAATCTGCGATCGCAAGTAGCATGCGCGCCAGGCTGCGGCAGCCTTGCGATGGGAGTTGAGCGCGTACTGATCCTGCTCCTCGCGGGTGATGCCGTGCTTTTCGGCAACAAGCTCCCCGGTGATGCCCATGTGATAGCCGTTGTAAATCTCCCACAGACCATCATGGATCATGGAATCGACTACGGTCGCATTACCCATGCGGAAACCATTGCGCCCCTGGGGAAGAAGGTAGGGCGTATTGGTCATTGATTCCATGCCCCCAGCGATGACAATCTCAGCGTTGCCGGTCTGGATCGCCTGCACCGCCAACCCAACCGCCTTCAACCCCGAGCCGCAGACCTTGTTAATGGTCATGGCGCTTACAGAGGGAGAAAGGCCTCCGTAAATCGCCGCCTGGCGGCCCGGATTCTGTCCCAGGCCGGCGGAGACAACGTTGCCCATGATGCATTCGTCCACTTGATCGGGATTGAGCCGCGCACGGCTGAGAGCTTCGCGCACCACAAAGGAACCCAGTTGCACAGCAGAAAAATTGGACAGCGCACCCTGAAACTTTCCAACCGGCGTGCGCACTCCGGCGACAATGACTACATCTTCCATAACGGACGGCCTCAATTTTTAGATGCCCAAACAACGGAACACAATAACATGACGACGATGGAACCGGCGCAATCTCTTCGCGGGGGAACGTACGAGCACGGCGGCCTGCTGGCGCCGTGGTGGCACACCGCACTGATGGTATTGGTGATCATCGGGCTTTCGGTGGCCGGAGTCAGGCGACTGCGCACCTTTGGCAGTCAGCCCCTCCATCTGGTGACGAACTACTGTATGACCATCGCATATGAATGGTTTCTGGCGGGCCTGGTTCTGTGGGGCCTGCACATGCGCAAGGTTCCCTTGCGGCAATTGCTGGGCGAGAAGCGACCCGGCGGCCGGGCGTGGTTGGTCGATCTCGGTTTTGCGCTCGGCTACTGGGCAACTGCACTCCTTGCCCTCGCTCTCCTGGGCAACGTGCTGGTGAAAATCTCGGGATCGCACATCGACCCACAGAAAATCGGTGACGTGACCCAGAAACTCGCGCCGGTCACGGTGGTGGAGATGATGCTGTTCCTGGTATTGAGCATCTCTGCCGGCATCTGCGAGGAATTGGTCTTCCGCGGTTACCTACAGCAGCAGTTTGCGCGCATGGGACACAGGGTGTGGGTCGGTGTCGTGCTCTCCGCGCTGGTGTTTGGCGGCGCTCACGGCTATGAAGGAGTCGCCGGAATATTGCTGATCGCCGCCTATGGCGCCATGTTTGGCGTGCTCGCGCTGCTGCGGCGAGGACTTCGGACAGGAATGATCGCGCATGCCTGGCATGACTCGATAAGCGGCGTCGCGCTGGTGTTGTTGCGGCATTATGGTGTCCATCTCGCAGGAAAGTGAGCGCATGGGGAAGTTGAAGGTTGGCTATAGCGATTCCGATCCGCGAATTGATCTTCACTAAATGTGATTTTTTTCTTGACACTATTTTTTTAGGATTCTATACATTCGTTAACTGCAAAGTATCTCTTGCAGGTTCGATGTCGACTCGACAAAGGGAGAATAGAAACAATGGCAACCAAGAAAGCAGTAGCAAAGAAGCCAGCGAAGAAGGCAGCCAAGAAAGCTGCAAAAAAGAAGTAAGCAGGCAACGTAACAGGCAACACAATCGGGGGACGCCAAAAGCGTCCCCCGATGTGTTTTTGCCTGAGGTTAAATCTTCAGTGTTTATGCGGCTCCGGCGCGCATTGCACCCAATCAGAAGTTCTCAGGCGGTGCGCGAGTTGAGGATCGTGCGGGCTGCCGTTCTTCGATGGAGCCGAGGTGCAGCGAGTTTTTACGTGTCTGTTTTTTCCGGTTTCGCCTCCGGGCCGACGCGCCGTATCGCCCGGCGGAGCTCCAGAAAATCTGGTAGGAGCCCGGGGCGGGAACGAACGCCTGGGTTCGCCGGCAGAGGAAAACGAACACGCCTCTTACCAAAGTGGTACTGGGCCATGACACCTTTAGATGAGATGGCGGAGCGATGATGCGAAGACGGTGGATAGCCGATGACTGGAAGGACCGTACGGCTTCCCTCAAGGGCGAGCAGGCGGCTCATCTGATTCGTGTGCTTCGTGCGCAGACCGGTATGGAGTGTGACATGGTGGCGGGGGATCGCGTGTGGCGCGCCGTCATTTCCGGCATCAGCGGAGATGCGGTGCAATTCAGGCTGCTCTCCGTGGTGGAAGCAGAGCCGGCACTTCCGGTAACGCTTTTGCTCTCGGTCTTCAAGTTCGACCGCATGGAGTGGATCATCGAGAAAGCGACCGAACTGGGAGCGGAGCGGTTAATTCCCATGATTGCGCGCCGCAGCGAAAAGCATCTGGTCCAGGCAGCTCCGGCCCGCGTGGAGCGTTGGCGTCGGGTTGCACGGGAGGCGGCAAAGCAATCGCGCCGATCGGATGTGCCGGCGGTCGAAGAGGTCGTGTCATTGAAGTCGGCGATGCGTATCAAGGCAGCCCAGCCCGGATTGAATCTGCTGCTTGCCGAACAGGAGCGCGCCCATACTCTCTATGCAGCCATGCAAGCCGGGTTAGAGCAACCCGCTCTGGAAAAACCTGCCATCCACCTCGCTGTGGGACCGGAAGGCGGGTGGACAGCGGAGGAAGAAGCTCTCTTCGCGTCAGATGGCTGGCAAGCAGTGAGTTTGGGTCCGCGCATCCTACGTGCCGAGACAGCAGGAATTACCGCCATGGCTGTGGTTGCTGCGATGCTGGGTTGAGATTCGGTTAGTCCACCAGCATTGGTTGCTGGTGGAGTGAAACTGCAGATCCCTCCGCTCCGCTCGGAGGCTGTGACTTTTTAATTTCCCTTGTAGTCTGTGGCCGGAAAGCTTCGAAGAGCATCTGCCAACAAGCATCGCCGGGGTCCTTCGACTCCGCCCCATAGAACCCTCTGTTATGCGATAGATCTGCGAGGCGCTTCGCTCAGGATGACGCCTTTTTGGAGGGGCTGAAAAACATCTGGTCGGGTGCAGAAAACACGAAAAGATCGAAAAGTCACAAGCTCTCCGGATGACAAAGGAGAGGGCGATGATTCCATAGAGAGTGGTTGCTGGCCCGAGGCGTTTTTCATCACCTTGGTGGGCTGCAGGCCCATGACTCCTCCGGTCGGGATGACAAAGGGTAGATTGGTTCGGACCGTGAGATTTGTCATCGGGGCGGTCGGGACCTGCTGCTCTCTCAACCAGCATCGAATGTTGAGGGAGCACCGCCCTACCCTTTGTCATCCCGACAGAGCGTAGCGGAGCGGACGGATCTGCAGTTTCACTCGACCAGCAACGAATGCGACCGCAGTTCAGCTGAAAAGGTCCTTCATTTTGCTCAGCAGGCTGCGCGAGGTGGGCTTGTTCTCGACATGCATAGTCTCGCCGAGCTGCCGAAGCAGGTCCCGCTGCGGCTTGGTGAGCTTCTTCGGTGTCTGCACCACAACCTGCACCACCAGGTCCCCTCGGCCGTGCTCGTTGAGATGAGGAATGCCCTTGCCGCGCAGCCGATACTCTTTGCCCGACTGCGTGCCCTCATGGATCCGGAGGGTGGCGTCTCCTTCAAGCGTCGGGACTTGAATCTCATCGCCCAAAGCAACCTGGGGGAAGGAAACAAAAATGACACAATAAAGGTCGTTTCCGTCGCGTTCGAAGAACTCATGCGGCTTCACCGACAGCACAACATAAAGGTCTCCCTTCGGTCCACCTGAACGCCCGGCGTCGCCTTCACCTTGATAGCGAATGCGGGTTCCATCTTCCACTCCCGCCGGTACGCTGACACTGATCGTGTGGCGGCGGTCGGTGAGCCCAGCACCGTTGCACTGCGGGCAGGGATGGGTAATCACCTGGCCGGCTCCGTTACAGATGGGGCAAGTACGAGCGATGGAGAAAAAACCCTGCTGGTAACGAACCTGTCCACGGCCAGCGCACTGTTGGCAGGTTTCAGGTCCGCGGCCGGCCGGCGCCCCGGTGCCGCGACACTCGACGCAAGCCTCCGCACGGCGGATCTGGATTTCTGTCTGCTTACCGAATGCAGCCTCTTCGAACTCGAGCGAGAGATCGTAGCGAATGTCGCGACCGCGTTGCACGCGCCCGTTGCGACGCCCACCGCCCATGTTGAACATCTCCCCGAAGAAGTCTCCGAAGATATCTCCCACATCGGCATTGGCAAAGCCCTCGAAGCCCGAACCGGCACCGCTGACTCCCGCGTGCCCGTAGCGATCGTAGGCAGCGCGCTTTTGCGGATCGGAGAGTACTTGGTATGCCTCGCTGGCCAGCTTGAATTTTTCTTCCGCTTGCGGATTATCCGGGTTGCGGTCGGGGTGAAACTGCATGGCCAGGCGCCGATAGGCAGTCTTTAGCTCCTGCTCGTTGCAATCGCGGGAGACGCCCAGAAATTCGTAGTATTCGACTTTAGTCACTTTGGATGTAGGACTCATGCTTCTTTCTGTTGCGGATTGTTTACGATACGAACCAGAGCCGGACGAAGAAGCCGGTCGCGGATACGGTATCCGCGGCGGACCTCTTCCAGTACCTGATGGTCGGGCAGGTCAGTGCGGTCGACACTCTCGAGCGCCTCGTGCACACGAGGATCGAATCGTGCTCCTACGGTCTCGACCGGCACCACATTGAGCGAACGCAACACATCTTCCATCTGTTTCAAGATAAGCTCGATTCCGGCGCGCAACTGCTCTACTGAGCCGGGCGAAGCGAGTGCCAGCTGAAAGTTGTCCAGGACGGGTAAGAATTGCTCCACCGCACCAGAAACCGCGAAATCGCGGAAGTCTGTGCGTTCGCGCGTTTCGCGCTTGCGGGCATTCTCAAACTCAGCCTGCAAACGAGCCAAGCGGTCAACCAATTGGTCGCGTTCAGCTTTGAGGCGATCGACTTCGTTCTGCAATTGGGCTGTGGCTTCTACGCCGCCAGGTTGGGTTGCGTCCCGGCTTTCCTCTGCGCCATCGATGGAGTCGGCGACTTGATCGTTGTTCTGTTGCCCTTCGTTGGCGGTTTCGGTGACTTTACGTGACATAGTGAATTGGGTGAATAGCCTTTCGCATAACTTGATGCTGGATCTTCAATAACGATGCAGAGCGGTCGGGCGCTATCGCGGGAGGCTCTACACCTGAAAGAGGGATGCTTTATTGCGTCGGTAATATGCGGTCTGAAAGCTGCGCGATAAAAGACACCGCGTTGATCGTCTCCTGATAAGCGATGCGGGTGGAACCAATCACCGCGAGTGTTCCGAGGCTCTGCGTACCTAACCGCGCCGGGGCTCCGATGAGAACCAAATTTCGCATCTCCGGAATTGTTTCCTCTAGGCCAACCACTACGCGCACCGATTGCTGGCGGGCGTCTACATAAGCGTCCAGCAACTCGATCAACCTCTGCTTGGTTTCGAGGGCGCTGAGCAATGCGCGCAGGCGTTCTCCGTCCGCGTGGCCGGCAACCAGGTTGGCGACGCCGACAATAAATATCGGTTGCACTGCCGTGTCCTGTTCCAGTGCACCCTTGCGGCAGAGTTCGTCAATCGATCGCATGAGCTGATCGTATTCGCTCCGCTCCTCCTCCATGCGGCGGGCAAGCTCGGTGCGGATGCGCTCGATGGACCAGCCGCGGAAGTTTTGGTTCAAGAAGGCAGCAGCACCTTCCAGTTCGGCCAGTGATAGATCGCGGTCCAAAGTCAGAACGCGGTCGAGCACTACACCCGACTGGGTCACGACGACCGCGAGCACACGCCCGGCGGAAACGCGCGAAAAATGGATGTGGTCCAACCAGTAGGTCTCCGACTGCGCAGCCATAGCCACGCCGACGCCACTTGAAATCAACGCCAGCACGTGCGATGTGCGTTCCAAAAACTGTTGCCGGCTGCTCACCCCGGCAAAACTATCCTCGATCTGATCTCTGCGTTCCTGGGTAAGCGCGATCGGCGCCAGCCTGGTACTCCCGTTGAGCTGTTCGACATAAAGGCGGAAGGCGCTTGCCGTCGGGCAGCGGCCAGCCGAGGTATGCGGCTGCTCCAGAAGCCCCGCGTCGCCAAGCGAAGCCATTACGTTGCGAATCGTCGCCGCGCTCATCCCATCCTTATTGTCTAATTGGCGCGCTACGGTTTGGGAAGCCACAGGCTCCCCAGTCGCAATATAAAGTTCGATGACCGCGTTGAGGACCAGCCGGTCGCGCGGGCT
Source organism: Acidobacteriaceae bacterium (assembly GCA_035695685.1). Taxonomy (GTDB): domain Bacteria; phylum Acidobacteriota; class Terriglobia; order Terriglobales; family Acidobacteriaceae; genus PALSA-350. Next base: position 6,508 of record DASRRN010000648.1, read on the forward strand.
GATCCGAAGGTCGGAAGACATCGTCCACCTGCCCTAAGGCGCTCATTCCACACTGGTTTAAATCTCAATCAGCGCAGACTTGCCACCACTTATCCTAAAAGCTTGAGTGTGGCATTGTCAAGGTCGCAAGGGCTTCAGCTTATCTCAAAGATGTTCTCGTCTCTGGGCGATTGCGCAAGCGCGCGTTCCGCAACTTTGCGCGCTACTTCGAAGAGTTGCCGGGCATGCGCATTCCCTTCTCCGGCCAGCACGATGGGCAATCCATGATCGCCTCCGTGGCGGATCTCCGGATCCAGTTCGATAGAGCCCAGGAATGCAAGATTGGCTTGCTTCGCCAGGCGCTCTGCACCGCCCCGGGAAAATATATCGATCACCTGGTTGCAGTGGGGGCAGGTGAACTGGCTCATGTTTTCCACCAGGCCTAATACTTCGACATTGACCTGATGGAACATCTCCAAGGCCTTGCGCGCGTCCTGAAGTGAGACATCGGAGGGTGTCGATATTATGACCGCACCGGTAAGCGGGACCGTCTGCACCAGGGATATAACCACGTCTCCAGTACCCGGCGGAAGATCGACCAGCAGAAAATCAAGTTCGCCCCACTGCACCTGCTGCAGGAACTGGCGAATGATCTGGTGCAACATAGGGCCGCGCATCACCATTGGCTTATCGCCCGGGGAAATAAATCCGACCGAAATAAGTTTGACCCCATGGGCCATCAGCGGCTCGATCTGGTTGTTCTCGAGAACACGCGGCTGCTGGCTGAGGCCCATCATGAGAGGAACGTTCGGGCCATAGACATCAGCGTCGATGAGACCGACGCGAAAGCCCATCTTGACCAGGGCGACGGCCAGATTCACTGCGAGGGTGGTCTTGCCCACTCCGCCTTTGCCTGACCCGACGGCGATGATGTTCGCCACACCCGGCAGAATCTGCGGTCCTGGCGGCGTTTGCATGTGTGCCATATAAATCCCCTTTTAAGAGCCTACGCGCGCGTTTTGTTTGCGCTCGCGCTCGTGTTGGCTTTGTTCGCGGCGCCGCCCTGCGTCGTGGTAGCGGCGTTGGTCTTCTTCTGTCTCCGGTTCCAGGGGAGGCACCCGTACACGGCGTCCCTGCGGGTCGACCGCAACGAACGTAAGATATGCCGACGCAACATGACGCAAGACTCCGTCAATTGTATGTTCCACCCATACCTTGACGCCTACTTCCATTGAAGTTCGGAAAGCGCGATTCAGGGTGGACTTCAGAATCACCAGATCTCCGACACGAACCGGCGCGATGAAGTCAATGTGATCCATCGAAGCCGTGACCACGTATGTCCGGGAGTGGCGGTAGGCCGCCATGGCGGCCACCAGGTCGATGTAGTGCATGAGCCGGCCACCGAGCAGGTTGCCCAGCGTGTTGGCGTCGTTGGGCAAGATCAGCTCGGTCATCTCCGATTTTGAATCCGCAACCTTGCGGGGCGGAAGCACGGGATCGCCAGATTCCATATGGCTCAAGTGTGGACAATTGCGCCCATGAATGCAAATCAAGAGAAGAACTGCGTGTGCTGACAACGAAGGCTTAAAGTAGAAGAAATCATGGACAAAATTGCGATGCTTACACAAATTCTGGCGCAAAATCCTGCGGACGCCTTTGCCCGCTACGGGTTAGCCATGGAACGTGCGAATCAAGGCCAGACAGACGCCGCCCTGTCGGAGTTTGACCAGTTGCTCTCCACTCATCCCGACTACACAGCCGGGTATTTCATGGCAGCACAAACGCTGGTGAAGGCAGGGCGCACGGATGAGGCGAAGACACGGCTCGACCAAGGTATTGCCAGCGCCCGGCGGACCGGCAATCAACATGCGCTCAGTGAGATGGAAGCCTTGCTTATGGATCTGGAGTGACCGCCGATGGGATCAAAACCGAGACCTTGACCCTGGCCCGCGGCGCCGGAAAGGCGAGCATAATAACAGGAATGAAGATACCTTTGTTTCCGCTCGAAGTAGTGCTGTTTCCTGAGGCAGCACTACCGCTCCACATCTTCGAAGACCGTTATAAGGAGATGGTTGGCGTATGCCTGGAGGAGAAGATCGGCTTCGGAGTGGTCTGCGCCCAGCGCGAAGGCCTGGCGGTGGTGGGCTGCACCGCCGAGATCGTTCGCGTGCTGGAGAGGTATCCCGATGGACGAATGGACATCCTATGCCAGGGAGCGAAGCGTTTCGAGATTGAGAACCTGGACAACTCACGCAGTTTTCTGCAGGCAGAAGTCGATTTCTTCGGCGACGATGGTTTGCCCGCTACCCGCGCAATGCGGGAGCAGTGTACGGCGCTGCATTTTGAAGTATTGGAGTTGATGGGTGGAGAAAAGACACACCGTTCATTCGATCTGGACGAGCCGGTTGCCTTTCGGCTGGCGTGGGCGTCGCCCACCGATCTTTCCTTCCGTATTGAGTTGCTGGCGATGCGATCAGATGCCGAGCGCACGGAACGATTGATCGACTTGTACAACGCAATGCTGCCCAAGCTGCGGCGCGGAGTGCAGGCGAGCACCGTTGCCAGCCGCAATGGGCACGTCATGTAGCCGGGTGGGCCTCATGGTGTAAGGTGATCCATAGGGACCGGCAAACGTTCTGTCAGCGCAGGAAATTCGCTCCAAGGAGCAAACTTATGTCTTCTCGTCTTCCCCAAACTCTGGGTGAGCTACAGAGCAGTAAAGAATTCTCCGAAGGCCGCCTGAAGAAGCGCAGCGTCAAAGACGAGTTGCGTGAGAACCTGATTTCCCGGCTTAAAACTAAGGAGCAAATCTTCCCCGGCATCGTCGGCTTTGAAGATACAGTTATTCCGCAGATTGTGAACGCGGTGCTGTCCAAGCAAAACTTCATTTTGCTCGGCCTGCGCGGCCAGGCCAAGAGCCGCATTCTACGCGGGCTGACCGAACTGCTGGACGAGCAAATGCCCTATGTCGCCGGCTGCGAGATACGTGACAATCCCTATCATCCGTTGTGCCGGCGCTGCCGCGACCTGATCACAGAAAAAGGTGCGGCAACACCCATCGCTTTCGTTCCGCGGCAGGACCGCTATGTGGAGAAACTGGCCACGCCTGATGTGACGGTGGCTGACCTGGTAGGGGATCTTGATCCCATCAAAGCGGCGCGTGCTGGTCAGGATTTGTCCAATGAGCTGACGATGCACTACGGTCTGCTACCCCGAGCCAACCGCGGAATCTTTGCCATCAACGAGCTTCCCGATCTTGCCGGCAAGATCCAGGTGGCGCTCTTCAACATCATGCAGGAAGGGGATGTGCAGATTAAGGGATATCCCGTCCGGCTCGAACTGGATATCGTTCTTGCCTTCAGCGCCAACCCCGAGGATTACACCGCACGAGGCAAAATCGTCACTCCACTCAAGGACCGCATCGGATCTGAGATCCGCACTCATTATCCCGAGACCATTGAAGAAGGCATGGCGATCACCGCCCAAGAAGCCTGGGCCGAGCGTGGCGCAACCAAGATCACGATTCCACATTATCTGCGGGAGGTGATCGAGCAGGTGGCTTTCTCTGCGCGCGAAGACAAGAAAGTCGATAAGCGCAGCGGTGTCAGCCAGCGTCTGCCCATCTCCACCATGGAACTGGTGGTTTCAAATGCCGAGCGGCGGGCGTTGCTTCATGGGGAAAAGGTAGTGGTTCCGCGCGTGAGCGACCTTTACGCCGCGATGCCGGGCATCACCGGGAAACTCGAACTGGAATACGAAGGCGAGATGCGGGGCGCCGACGTCGTGGTGCGGGACCTGATTCGTATCGCGATCGGCAAGATTTTCGACAAGTATTTCTCCGGAACCAATACTCAGCAGATCGAGCAATGGTTCAACCTGGGGGGCACGGTGCGCATCGACGACGATCAGCCGTCGCAGGCAATCCTCGAAGAACTGAAGCAGATTCAGGGCCTGTTTGCGCAGTTGTCGCCGTTGTCTGTCAAAGTCTCGGACGCGCCCGAGATCGCAGTCGCCGCGGCGGAATTCCTGCTTGAGGGCATGTATGCCCACAAACGACTGAGCCGCAGCGAGGAACGCGGATTCAGCGCCCAGGAGAAGGCCCCGCGGAAACAGGAGCGCGCGGAGGAACGGGAATATGACGAATATCAGGAGCAACGGCGAAGCCGTCGCGGCTTTAATTAAATGAAACGAACTCGCTACACAAAATACACCGGCGACCCGGCCTCGGAGATGAGCCTCGAAGACATGCTCAAGGCGCTGTCGGAGTATTTGCTCGATTCCGGTTTTCAGGATCCGTGGTCACGTTTCGCCGAGCTTGATGGCGAGCACACCCTGGATAACCTGCGCGAGGCGTTGCGTCAGGCGCTGGAGGCGGGAGATCTTTTCGACGGCGATATGCAGCAGCGGATCGAGGAGATGGCTGAGAACGGCGAGCTTGACCAGTTGATCGATAAGCTGATCGAGCGCATGGAGCAGGAGAACTACATCTCCGTCCAGGGGCGCCAGGATCCGAACCGGCAAACGGCGGGCGGGCAAGCGGGCATGGCCGAGGGCCAGGTACGCTTTGAAGTAACCGACAAGAGCCTGGACTTTCTGGGCTTCAAGACCCTGCGCGATCTACTGGGCTCACTGGGCAAATCCAGCTTCGGCCGCCACGACACCCGGCATTTCGCGACCGGCATCGAAGCCAGCGGGGCCTCCAAGTCTTATGAATTTGGAGATGTGCTAAATCTGGACACGACCGCTACGCTCAGCGCTGCCATTGCGCGCGAAGGCATTACCATGCCGCTGAACCTCGAGTATTCCGATCTACAGGTGCACCAGTGCGAGTATCAGAGCTCTTGCGCCACGGTGGTGATGCTGGATTGCTCTCACTCCATGATCCTTTATGGCGAGGACCGCTTCACTCCGGCCAAGAAGGTCGCCATGGCGCTCTCCCATTTGATTCGCACCCAGTACCCCGGCGATTCCCTCTCGCTGGTGTTGTTTCACGATTCGGCGGAGGAAGTGCCGATCTCCCAAATCGCCCGGGTCAAGGTCGGGCCGCACTACACCAACACCCGGGAGGGTCTGCGGGTGGCGCAGAGGATTCTTGAGCGCCAGCGTAAAGATATGAGGCAGATTGTGATGATCACCGATGGCAAGCCTTCCGCCCTGACCCTGCCGGACGGACGGATTTACAAGAATGCCTTCGGACTTGATCCCCTGGTGGTGAGTGAGACCCTGGAGGAAGTAGCCCGCTGCAAGCGCTCGAACATCATGATCAATACGTTTATGCTGGCCTCGGATCTGGGCCTGGTGCAGTTCGTGCAGAAGATGACTAAGATGTGCCGCGGCAAGGCCTACTTCACCACCCCGGACACCCTCGGCGAATATCTGCTCATGGACTACATGTCGCGCAAAATGAAAACCATCCACTAGATCTTTCTTGCCCAGAAACTAATGACGGGTGCCCCACATCTCGCTCGTTTTTCGCGAGATGTGGGATACCGCTGCGCTAAACCCGTGGGCTTTTCGACTCTATTGGCGAACTAAGTCAAGGTTCGTGGTATCCCACATCTCGCGAAAAACGAGCGAGATGTGGGGCACCCGTCATTTGTTGTAGAATCTGCCTTTCGCCCGGCTAGTTCTTCGCCATGTAGATGAAGCGCAGGATGAATAGTGCCGCCAGCGTGAATAGCATCCAGTCCTGCCGGGTGGCTCGCCCACGTAACAACCGCAGCACCGCAAATGCCGTAATGCCAAAGGCCAAGCCGTTGGCAATCGAAAACGTTAGCGGAATCGTGATCAGGGTAAGAAATGCGGGCACCGCCACCATTGGATCTGCCCATTCGATCTCAGTGACGGCAGAGATCATCAACGAGCCCACCAGGATCAAAGCCGGAGCGGTCGCCGCGATCGGAATGGTGGCAACCAGCGGCGCCACAAACAGGGCCAGCAGAAACAACAGGCCGGTCACAATCGAGGCAACCCCGGTCTTACCCCCCACCGCGACTCCCGCCGCGCTCTCGATGTAGCTGACCACGGTACTGGTGCCGGCCATAGAACCGGCAATGGTCGCGGTGGCGTCGGCAAAAAGAATACGATTCAAGCGCGGAATCTCGCCGTCGGGTCTCACCAATCCTGCCTTCTTGGTAACCGCCACCAGCGTGCCTACGTTATCGAACAGGTCCACAAATAGAAAGACGAAAATAATTTCCAGTATGCCGGAACCGAAATGTTCTCCTAAGTGAAATGCCCCGCGAATATTTAGTTGGAATGCAGTCGCGGTCAGGTCGGCCATGCGGTAGTGGACAGGTTGCCACTTAACGATACCCAACGCAAAGCCCACGGCCGTGGTGCCCAGAATGCCCAGCAACATTGCGGTGCGCACCCGCCATGCCTGCAACACGGCAATCGCCAGCAGGCAGACGCAGGCCAATGCGGTCTGCGGGGCGCGCAGATTACCCATGCCCACAACGGTTGCAGCGTTGGGCACAATGATGCCGGCATCGCGCAAGCCGACAAAGGCAACAAACAGCCCCACCCCTGCGGCCACTGACGCAAAGAGCTCCCGGGGGATGGCGTTCACGATCAACTGGCGAATTCCAGCCGCCGTCAGTAGCAAAAAAACGCAGCCGGAGATAAAGACGCAGCCCAGCGCGGTCTGCCAGGGAATGCCCATTCCCTTGACCACTGTGAATGCAAAGTACGCGTTCAGCCCCATGCCCGGCGCCAGGGCAAGGGGGTAGTTGGCAATGAACCCCATGAGGATGCAGCCGATGGCCGCCGACAGGCAGGTAGCGGCAGCCACTGCGGGCACCGGCATGCCGGCCTCGCTTAATATGTCTGGATTCACAAATACGATGTACGCCATGGTGAGGAACGTAGTCGCCCCGGCGAGAATCTCGGTACGCCACGTTGACCCGCGGTCCTGGATGTGGAACGTTCGCTCCAGGTAACTCAATCCTCCCGTGCTTTGCCCCGGCCCCGTCGTGCTCATGGTTTCTCCCGTAACTGAGAGCCTGGAATGCGATCCTGGTAGCGGTCCCAATTTGTAACAATCTCTGAGACGACGGTGTTACCCACACGATATGCGGCCTCGAGCGCAGGCAGATAAGCGCTGTAGCTGTGCCCTGCACTGGCTGCGATGCTCTGGGCGGCTGTCAATCCAGTTGGCGGCTGATCGAAGTTGCTTACCGTGCGCAGCACCATGACGCGGTTAAAATCGACGCGTCCAGCGCGTTGAAGGAAAGTGAGCGATTGCAAAACGCCAGTGTCCTCCATGGCGGAAGTAACAAAATTGCCCTTCCCGTCGGTGTAATAGCGCACCCAGTCGTTTGCCCATTGGTCGAGCAGCTTGCCGTGCCAGAAGGTGGAGGCAGACAGGGTATCGCCTTTAAGAACGAAGGGGGGACGATGCGCATTCGCTCCTTCGAAATGCGTCCTCGCCTCCTGCAAGGCGGGCGAATCGTCGAGTGCAACCGCCTTGGTTCGCTGATAAGCCCATTCCCTCAACCCAGGATTCAGGTGAAACATGGTGAAGTTTTCATCGTTACGCGGCTTTTCGTAGGGCACCGTCTTATTCAGCGGAACGTAGCCTGTGGTCCACTGTGGCGGAATTTCCCGGGCATCGACCTCATAAGCAAGATCTCCGTCCACCACCCACTCAGCCCAAACAGCGGAGCCCAACGAAGCATCCTGTGGGTCAGCCCCGGCAATGCCGGCGACCAACCAATACGCCTTACGCAGGTCGAACCGCGGATCGAGGCCAAGCGCCATGATGGATGCTGCGGCCCTGGCCGTCCCGACCCCTGCCAGGACACCCAAGACGCCCCGATCGTTCATGCGCAGACTGTGGAAGCCCTGGGGAAATGGATAGAGATGGTCGAGGTGTTCGCGTTCGACCCAATACTGGTACTCGCCCGGCGTGTCGCCCTGATCGGCTCCGGGCTCGAAGAGCGAGATCACCACGACTTTCACCGGGATCGGCGGTGGCTCGGCCGCACGAGCGCCGGCCACAGAAAAGACCAGGAGGAAAAATGCCAGCAGTCGAGTGCTCATACGGGAGCATAGACGGAACATGGCCCGGGAACCAACAGAAAAGCGAAGCTCTCACAAAACCAGCTGGGGAGAAAGAAACCGCGGATCTCTCCACTGCGCTTCGCTCCGGTCGAGATGACAATTCAATGGCAAGGGGCGCTATCGTACTCTCCCCTGGAAACACGGAATCTCGTCTTCAAAATGAATTGTCATCTCGACCGGAGCGTACCCGGATTTCCTGCTTCACTGCATTGGACACGACCACGTGTGCGGCTTTCATTAAGGAAAGCCGCATGAAGTAGACCAGCGCCACCAATCTCAACAGGAAATCCGGGGTAGCGCAGTGGAGAGATCCGCGGTTTCTTTCTTACTAATACGCGATCTTCGACTGGTGTTCCTGCCACGCGCGGAAACTCTCAATCGCGAGCTCCGGCAACAAACGCACCATAGGCAACTTACGTTTGCCGGGTGGCACACTCAGTTCCTCATAGATAAAGTGATCGTCGAAGCCAACCGCAGCAGCATCATGACAGGTGTTGCCATAAACTACGGAGTCCAACCGAACCCAGTAGATCGCGCCCAGACACATGGGGCAGGGCTCGCAGCTGGTATACAGCACGCAACCCGGCAACTGAAAGGTTCCAAACGCCTTACACGCTTCGCGGATGGCATTCACCTCGGCGTGCGCCGTGGGGTCATTGTCCGCGGTGACCCGGTTCACACCAGTGGCAACAACTTCCCCATTCCTGACCACCACCGCCCCAAAGGGGCCGCCAGCCCCGTTGCGCACGTTTTCGGTGGCCAGCCGTATGGCGAGACGCATGAAATCATTCTCACTCTGCATGTTCATTTCGCTTGCACTCTCTCAAGGGGTGCCCGAATATCCGAAGTATGACACAGGCATTTATCTCCAGCCGCGTGGTCACGCCGGAGGGCGTGCGGCCGGCAGCAATCGTGGTCGAACAGGGACGCATCGAGTCCGTACGCGAGCCCGGAGATACGCCGCACGCGGCCCGCTTGCATCAGTTCGCCGACCTGGTACTGCTGCCAGGCCTGGTGGATTCGCATGTCCACGTGAACGAACCGGGCAGGACGGAATGGGAAGGATTTGCCACTGCCACTCGCGCCGCCGCGGCCGGCGGCTATACCACACTGGTGGATATGCCGCTCAATTGCCTGCCCGAAACCACAACCGTGGCTGCGCTCGAAGCTAAGCGAATCGCCGCCGCCGGCCAATGCCGCGTGGATTGGGCTCCCTGGGCCGGATTGACAGGGCTCAACCACGCACATCTTGTGCCGCTTGCAGAGACTGGAGTCGCGGGGTTCAAGTGCTTCCTCATCCATCCCGGCATTGAAGGTTTCGCAATGATCGAGAAGGCGGAACTTGAAGCGGCTCTACCTACCTTGGCCAACACCGGCTTGCCCCTGCTGGTGCACGCGGAACTGGCGGAGCATCTCTACCCGGGCGGCGAAGGTGACGACTGGCAACAGTACTCAACTTACCTGCGCTCCCGGCCCGACCAGGCGGAGTTGGCTGCGATCCGCATGTTGATCGACTTTTGCCGCAAATATTTGTTTCGCTTGCACATTGTTCATTTGTCTACGACGCTGGCGCTCAAAGACCTGGCCTTGGCCCGCGCCGAGCGCTTACCTATCACGATCGAGACTTGTCCGCACTACCTGCACTTTTTCGCTGAAGAAATCCCTGACGGCGGCACATTGTTTAAATGCGCGCCGCCCATCCGCTCGCGAGTGAACCGCGAAGCATTGTGGCAAGGCCTTCGCGATGGAGTGATCGATCTGATTGCGACCGATCACTCCCCCTGCCCACCATCCATGAAGGAAGGGAATTTCCGCGACGCATGGGGCGGGATTGCGAGCCTCAGCGTGGCCGTCTCCGTGATTTGGACGGAGATGCGCGCGCGTGGTCTGCCACTCGGAGACCTGGCACGTTGGATGTCCGCCGGGCCGGCTGAGCTTGCCGGCCTCAGCGAACGCAAAGGCGCCATTGCCGCGGGATATGACGCGGACCTGGTGGTCTTCGATCCTGATGCCGACTTCATCTTGAAGCCGGAGGACCTGCAGTACCGCCATCTTGTGTCTCCGTATCTGGGCGAAAAGCTGTTCGGGAAAGTGCGCGCCACGTTCCTGCGTGGCGCCGCTGTCTACCAGGAAGGTGGGTTTCCCGACCCGCCGGCCGGCATGGAGCAGCGGCGCGAGTCTAGAATCAAAGTTTGCCGCTAGGAGGAGGTCCCATTTGCAAACCCGCGTCGTGGGTGTCTCCGTTCCCCGCAAGGAAGGACCCGCCAAGATAACCGGGCAGGCCCGCTATATCGACGATCTCTCGCTGCCGGGCATGATCTACGGCGCCACGGTGCGCAGTAGCATTGCCCGCGGGGCGATTGAAGAGATCCGATTCGGTGAAGGCATTCCCTGGCACGAGTTCACCATTGTGACCGCCAAAGATATTCCCGGCCGCAATGTGGTCTCGCTCATCGTGGATGACCAGCCCTGCCTGGCCGATGGAATGGTCAATCATCCTGAAGAGCCGATCCTGCTGTTGGCGCATCCCGATCGGCATGCCCTGGCAGCCGCGGTGGCGGCCGTCAACATCTGCTATAAGCCCGCACCCTCGATCCATACCATCGAAGAAAGCGAGCGCCGCGAGCTGATCATCTGGGGCAAGGACAATATCTTCAAGAGCTACCGGATGGAAAAGGGAGACGTAGACCAGGCGTGGAAGGACGCCGCCTGGATCGTCGACGGAGAATACAGCACCGGAGCGCAGGAACAGCTTTACATCGAACCCAATGGAGTGATCGCGCAGGCCGGAAGCACCACAGGCCTCACCGTCTGGGGCTCGATGCAATGCCCGTTTTATGTACACAAAGCTTTGGTAGCGCTCACCGGCCTACCTGCGGAAAGCATCCGCGTCGTGCAAGCGGAGACCGGCGGGGCCTTCGGCGGCAAGGAAGAATATCCATCGATGCTCGCCGCTCACGCTTCACTGCTGGCCATGAAGTCGGGGCGGCCAGTGAAGATTATCTATGACCGCATGGAGGATATGGCGGCCACCACCAAACGGCATCCCTCGCGCACCCGGCATCGCACAGCGGTCAGCGCTGACGGCAAACTGCTGGCCGCGGAGATCGATTTCGCCACCGATGGCGGCGC
>DASRRN010000649.1:0-23258 GCA_035695685.1 Acidobacteriaceae bacterium
GCACCCGCTGCTATCAACTTATACCGGCGAAAAATCGTATTCGCTCTTTGAGTGGTGGAATCACTGGCCTGTTGCCCAGGTGAAGTCGAGCGGCATTTCCGCGGTTGCCCCTGACCGTCCGTCGCACACATCGCTGTCGCATATCGAAGGTCAGCCCTATGCACAAACTTCAAATTCGATTACGAAGATCATGCTCGACGGTTTAACCGATCAGCCGCCGAGTGAATTGGCAGTGCTGGCCAAATCCTGGCTCGCTCCTCCAGACCTGATGGTTACCGGCGGTGAGTTTAAAAGTAACGGCTACGATCCCGCTCAGCGCGCCTTCGTTTTGGAACGCAACACGCGACCTTCAAGCGCCCCATTACGCATGAGCGTTCGCGCAACGGACGATGCGCCGCTGCTCAATCCGGCTTTTGTCGTGAATGGATGGGGTGATGCGACGCCCAGATTAAAGGTGAACGGCAAGCTTGTTCCGTGGGGCGAGGACTATCGATATGGGCGGGTGAACTCGCTCGATGCGGACAAAATCGTCGTTTGGCTCCGGATGAAAGCTACCTCTATCACTTCAGTGGAAATCGACCCGCTTTAATCCTTTGCGGATTGAGAAAACTTTCTCCGTAAGAGGCCAAGCATCTTCAGCAGGCGAAAAAGGGACTGGTAGAAGAAATCAGAGGATGAGCGGAGCCCATGGATCGACGTGATTTTCTTCAAGCAAGTGCATTCACGGTTGCAGATATGTGGATGCCTGCTTCCCAGTTGGAGGCAATGGTGCAAGCCGAGAATCCTGGGGCATCGATTTACGTGGCTCCTCACGGAAGTGATTCGAACCCAGGCACCAAAGAACGGCCTTTTGCCTCTCTTCAGCGCGCTCAGCATGAAACTCGGGTGCTGAAACAGCATGCAACTCAACCCATCACCATCTGGGTGCGTGGGGGAACATACTACCTCGAGGCTCCCCTGGTGTTCACTCCAGAGGATTCCGGTACGTCCGAAGCGCCGATCAGCTACAAGGCCTATCCGCAGGAGATCGTCACCCTCAGCGGCGGCCGTAAGCTAAATTGCCGCTGGACGCCCTTTAAGAACGGAATCATGCAGTGTGCGTTATCTGATAGGAAACAGAGGCATCTGAGTTTTACGCAGCTCTTCGTTGATGGCAAACGACAAGTTCGAGCGCGCTATCCAAACTACGACCCCAAGAACCCTCTGGTATCCGGTACCGGCTACATAGACGTGCGCCAGGCGAGTGAGGCCTGGCCGGCAACGGAGTTTCATTTTGACCCGGCAAATTTCAGCAAGGCCAGGTGGAGGAAGCCCCAGGAAGCGGTTGTCCACCTATTCCCGCCGGATTACTGGGGCAACCTGCAATGGGAAGTGCAGGACGTCGACTGGAATGAAGGCATCATCAAGCTGGGATGGGGTGGCTTTCAGCTAAACGAACAGCTATTCGGCAAAGCCTCAACGGGTATCGGGCAAAGTCAGCTCTATCATCAACGGTACCAATCCCGCTTCTTCGTGGAAAATGTTTTTGAGGAACTGGATGCTCCGGGTGAGTGGTACCTGGACGTGCAACAGAGCGTGCTTTATTTCATGCCGGGCGAAGACCTCGACCTGGCGAGGGCAAGTGTTGAGGTCCCCGTGCTGGAGAAGGTAGTGGAGTTCCGTGGGTCACAGCGCCGGCCGGTGCGGTACATTCGATTCTCTGGCTTTCGCATTGCGCACACTGTCAGCACTTTTCTCAGCACCTATGAAGCTCCTTCCCTGGGAGACTGGACAATTCATAGAGGCGGGGCGATTTTTTTCGAGGGCGCCGAGCACTGCTCGGTCGACCAGTGTTTCTTCGACGCTGTGGGCGGCAATGCAGTTTTTGTGAATGATTACAACCGGCAGATTCGCATATACGGCAACCGGATTACGGAAGCCGGCGATAGTGCTATCTGCCTGGTCGGCTCCGAACGCCGAATCCAGGGCACAAACCGTCCCCTACCTACTGAAACCACCGTCTCGAACAATCTGATTCATGACTGCGGAATTTTTGGGAAACAAATCGCAGGCGTTTTCCTCTCCATCAGCGAAAAGAATCTGATTAGCCATAACGTGATTTATAATCTGCCCCGGGCCGGCATATGTGTGAACGACGGTTGGGGAGGCGGCCACGTCATCGAGTTCAATGACATCCACGACACGGTCCGCGAGACCCATGATCATGGACCATTCAACTCATGGGGCCGCAGCAGGTTCTGGTGCATGGAGCAGTCGCACGGTGAGGCTTCGCACAAATCCGGGTTTCACGACGGTGACGAGGAGTACGTATTCTTCTATCCCGAAGCAGACGGCAATATAACTATCATCCGTAACAATCTCTTTCGCGAACCACCCTCCGTCCACCAACTAGGCATAGACTTGGACGACGGATCGTCGCATTACCACATCTACAACAACATATGTATTGGCATCAGCGTCAAGCTGCGCGAAGGAGACTGGCGGCTGGTTGAGAATAATGTGTTTATCCGCCCGGGTAATCCGGTCGCCATTGAACAGGGTTACGAGGAAAACCACGATCGGTTGCTACGCAACATTGTCGTTACGAGTTCAACCGTTAACGCTGCCTTTGGGAAATCCAGTGTGCCGGGCGATTCTTACAAGGTCGTCTTGCCCCCGTTGGTTGGGCCCATTGTCGCGGAGATCGACTACAACCTGCTGTTTAATGATATGGGCAGGTTCTACGCATCCATGACGCCACGGGGTAAGTCCAGGACTCATTTAACGCTCGACCAATGGCAGGATCTGGGCTTTGATAAGCATTCTATTTTTGCAGATCCCGAATTTGTGGATCCCGAGCATGGCGATTACCGCCTAAAACCCGGATCTCCGGCGCTCCAACTCGGCTTCAAGAACATTGATCTTAGTCAGGTAGGCTTGGTACCCGATTTCCCGAGGCATTGGTTAGTTTTCTGATCGGGTGTGAGACCAAGCTCCGCGGGTAAAACCTGCCGGCCTGACCATTGAGGAAAAGGTTTCTGGTCGACCATGCAATACAATGCTTTGGGAAACACGGGTCTTATGGTCTCGCGGCTGAGCTTCGGAGCCTCAGCACTCGGCGGCGTCTTCCGGCCCGTAGGCGAATCGACCGCGATCAAGGCGGTCCATGCCGCGCTCGATTGTGGGATCAATTACTTCGACGTGGCGCCTGCCTACGGGGGAACCGTCTCGGAGAGTGTCCTGGGGAAGGCACTGCGCGGTATCCCGCGTAACCGGTATTATCTTTCCACTAAGGTGGGGAAGTACTCCAAGCCGGGAAGTTACGGGGAGGACACCCTGGACTACTCGCGCTTGCGAATACGGGCCTCGCTCGACGAGAGCGCTGCCCGCCTCGGTGTCGACTACTTCGATCTCATTCATATCCATGACATCGAATATCAGGATCGGCGCCACACCGAGTGGGCGCTTATGGAAGGATACGATGCTGTAGAAGAGTTGAAGAGGGAAGGGCGCATTGGGGGCGTAAGCTTTGGCATTTATCCCATGGATCTTTGGGTACGCATTCTCTCCTCTTTGCAGATAGATGCTGCTCTGATACACAACCATTATTGCCTGAATGACACTCAACTCTTGCGGATATTGCCTCTTGCCGCGCAGGGAAGTGTAGGCATCATCAACGCGTCGCCTTTCGCTTCCGGGCTGTTGACTGATCGCGGAGCCGCAGCGTGGCATCCTGCATCGGAAAAGGATCAGACGCTCTTCCGGGAGGCTGCCGCGTTTTGTGCGAGGCAAGGCACACCGATTGCAAAGCTTGCCTTACAGTTCTCGAGCCAGAACCGAGAGATCCCGACAACTCTTTTCAGCTCTGCAGATCCTGAATCCGTAAGACGCAATGTTGCATGGCACGATCAACCTTGCGATAGAGAATTGGTCGCACAGGTGCAGCAGATCCTTGCACCGGTGCGAGACAAGGAATGGAAGTACTAGCCTTTTGAGTGATTCGACGAGTATAGTTTAAGGCACAATGGACGGACCAATAAGGGGAAGAGGAACCGCCATGAAGCTCCAAAGCAGTTGGCATTCTTGAGTGCAGGCATGACCGCCCAACTCCGAATTCCCGTGCTGGATGTCTGCATTATCGTCGCTTACATTTTGCTGGTTCTCTTCATCGGAGTCTTGACCTCCCGCAAAACTAAGGTCACGAGCCAGGTCTTTTTCCTTGCAGGCAGATCACTTCCCTGGGGGGTAGTCGGCGCAGCGCTGTTCGCGTCCAACATCTCGACCATCCATCTAGTCGGCCTGACAGCTGCCGGCTATAACGAGGGACTGGTTTGGGGAAATTTTGAGTGGATGGCGGCCTTCACGCTGATCCTCCTTGCTCTTGTCTTTGCACCCTTCTATTTTCGAAGCAGCATCTCTACACTACCGGAGTTTCTGGAACGAAGATATAGCCCGGCCTCGCGGTCCATTCTTGCTTTCATGGCGATTCTGGCCGCCCTTTTCATTCATATCGGGATGAGTCTCTATGCAGGCGCAATCGTATTTGAACAGTTTTTTGGAATCAACGTTATCGTCTCCATTTTGCTCGTGGCGGCCATCGTGTCCATTTATACCGTCCTCGGTGGGCTCAAAGCTGTCGTCTTTACGGAGTCGGTGAACACGGTCGTGCTTTTGGTGGGCGCCTGCTTGATCACAGCCTTTGCGGTTCGTGCGCTCCCCTCCCATGGGATTCACACGCTGGCTCAGTTTCGAGACGCGGTGAAACCTGGCCAGTTGCATATGCTGCAGGTACATAGCTCAGCAGGCTTGAACTGGTATGCGGTATTTCTTGGCTACCCGGTCCTCGGGATTTGGTATTGGTGCACGGATCAGACAATCGTGCAGCGTGTCTTGGGTGCTCGTACGGAAGCCGATGCACAGCTCGGACCTCTTTTCGCGGGTTTTCTTAAGATACTTCCCGTCTTCCTGCTTGTCCTTCCCGGAATCATCGCCTATGTGTTATTCCGCGGCCTGATCGGAAGCAACAGCAATCAAACTTTACCCATATTGATCAGCCAACTCATTCCAACCGGCCTGAGAGGGGTCATCTCGGCCGCAGTGCTGGCTGCGTTGATGAGTGGCGTATCCGCTGCCCTGAACAGCTCCGGGACCCTTGTTGCCGTAGATATCGTGAAGCGCATCCGACCGCGGATAACCGATCAGCGGCTTGTCTTGGTGGGACGCGTCAGCTCCATCGTTATCATGCTGCTCGCTGTCTTATGGTCCACGCAGGGTGGAAGGTTCACAAGTATTTTTGCTGCCATCAACGTGATTGCGTCAGATCTGGCGCCACCCATCACGACAGTTTTCCTCTTCGGCGTCTTTTGGCGCCGCGGAACAAAAGAAGCCTCCGTTGCAACTTTGCTTGCTGGATTTCTAATGGGTGTGACTTCCTTCGTACTCGACCTCCCAGTATTCGGAAATACGAAACTCATCAGCGATGGCCTGGGAATCTCATTCATGATGCAAGCGTGGTGGATGTTCTGCATATGTAGCCTGATCTTCCTTTTTGTCAGCCTGCTTACGCCAGCTCCCGCTGAAGAGAATCTCAAGGGGCTGACCTGGAGCAATCCGTTGGCCGTCATATTTGGACGGCCGATAACTAAAGCAAGCGATCCGCGGCTCGTGGCCGGTTTGCTGTTGCTCACGATGACCGTTCTATATCGCGTCTTCCGTTGATATTTGCGAGCGGGATCGGTCTTGCATCTGTGGTGGGGAACGAAATGAAGCATCATGTGAAACCGGACTCCAGACGCGCAAGTCAGACAGCAACGGAATACCCTGATCGCTGAACCACGCTCAATCATGATTGTCGGGTCGAGCACCAAGTTAATTAGGGAAGGGTGTCGCTTCCCGACTAAACATCAGCGGCTTCCACCTCGATCATTGCCTTGATCAGCGATGAATTCCCGACAAGGCCCCTAAAGCACTTGGGGACTTCTGCTAATGACATTCGCTTGTTTATCCAGCGTGAGGTGTCAATTTCGTTTTTCTCAATCATTTCAATGATTCGTGGGAATTGTGCCCTGCTGTTGCGACTAGCAAATACCGTGATCTCGCGTCTGTGCAGGAACGGGTCATCCAGGCAGACCGATTCCTTAGTGAGTCCGGCAAAAACGAGTCTGCCGGTTGTCGATACGTGCTCAAGGCTCGCGCTCATCGCGGCTGAGCTACCGGTGGCATCGAATACCACATCTGCTGTGCGGGCTTCAGCATCAGGGAGCGCCTCCACACCGAAACCTGCGGCAAAGTCCCTACGCCATTTGTTTTTCTCCACCACCACGACATCTGATCCAGCCGCCAGGGCGAACTGAGTGACTGCCAAACCAATCGGCCCCGCGCCAATAACCAACGCTGATTCGCCTTTCTCCAAGCCGCTCCGTTGCACGGCATGCGCACCAATGCCCAATGTCTCTACCAACGCCAGCTGATCCAGGTCGAGCAAAGTGGACTTATGCAACAGGTGCACGGGCACCGATAGGGCTCCCTGCAAGCCGCCGTCGATATGTATTCCAAAGACGCGGAGGTTTTCGCAGCAGTTGGTTCGTCCTTTCAGGCAGGCAAGGCAATGGCCGCATGCCCAATAGGGCTCGATGGCACACCTGTCTCCCTGCGTGATGGAATTCTGATCCGCGGGCGCCTGCAATACCTCGCCGGCAAGTTCATGGCCCAATATCCTCGGATAAGTGTAGACAGGATGGGTACCCCCGTAAGCATGAAAATCACTCCCGCAAACACCCACACGCCTCATCCGGATCAGCGCATGGCCGGCTTCTGGGAGTGGCTCAGGAACCTGGCGCTCTGCAAATTCACCCGGAGCCTGTAAAACGATCTGTCTCATGCTGTCCTTAGCGTAAGATCATGGTTCCTTCAGTCCCATGGTTAATAATGGACGGACCAATAGGTGACTTATGATATAGTGGCTTTTCCCCCGGGTCAAGTTGACTTTTCTTGCAGGCGGGATCGGTTGTCCCGTCTGCCGGGACACAGAAAACGCCGAAAATCAGCGTAGATATACTTAGAATGGTAGTGTTTTATCAATCGGATCTCTCATGCCCAGAACCAAAGTCGCCTCTCGCGCTCCTCAGCAAGACAGCAGGGTCACTGCCAGGCTTATCAGTACGATCAAAGAGCTGATTTCCAGTGGCACCATTCCGCCGGGCGGCAAGTTTCCTCCGGAACGTGAGCTGGCCAAAGAGCTTAAAGTTAATCGGGCTTCCCTGCGGCAGGTCATGAAGGTTCTGGAAATTATGGGCGTCCTAACCCAGCGGGTTGGCGATGGTACTTATTTGAGCGCGAGCTCAGAATCGATCTTGAAGGAACCTCTGGAGTTTATGGTTTTGATCGATGATATTTCTCCTGCCGAATTGTTTGAAACCCGCGCCATTGTCGAGCCGGAACTAGCTGCTCGCGCAGCCCTCCGTTCTACCTCCGAGGATCTTGCCAAGCTGCGCCAGTCGATCATTGATATGGAGAGGAGCCGCACCATCCAGGAGAGACTTGATGCAGACATGGCCTTCCATGAGTGGATCTTCAGTGCGAGCGGCAACCGTATCTGCCACCTCTTGTTTAGGTTGATACACAAAACCGTCTCAAAAAGTATGGCTCAAGTTGCCGATCGAGTGCAGATTGAAAAGCCGCTCGCATTCCATAGAAAAATATATTCGGCCATTCGAGATCGAAATGCGGACGAAGCGCGCCGCCAGATGCTCCAGCATATTACCGAAGCCGGAGCGCTTCTTAAGACCAATCGATGACAATCGGCGCTACGCCTAGTCTAGCCGCCGAATCCTATTGGCTGGGGGCTTTTCCGGCCTGCTCTGCCTTTTGCCAGAGCAGCCTTAGGAACGAATCCTCAGGGAACAATTGGTTGGAACTCCGTAACATGTCCAGCGCCTTCTCGTATTGATTGGTCGAAATATAAAGACGACATAGCTTCTGATAAAAGCGCTCGTCATACGGAAGTAACAATTTGCCTTGCAAGAGAACCTTCTCCGCGTCAGCCGCTTGTCCTTCCTTGATGAGAATTTCAGACACCGCGAGGAAGTCTTCCGGCCTGGTGCTTCCCGCCGCGATTGCTCTCGATAGATAGTCATTGGCTTGATTCTCATCGTAGTCCGGCCCCTTTGCTAGATGGATCCAACCCAGCCCGGAGAGTACCTGGGGGTCGGTGGACTGTTGCTTTTCCAGCGAAAGTAGCTCCTGAAGGTAGCTCGGCACGTACGATGGGTCGGTCGTTCCTATCTCGCCCAGCGCGTGAAGAAGGGTGAGTGGAGGAACCTTGTCTGGTTGACCAGGAATCGCATCCAGATGAATCAAGCCGCCCAGATCCAGTTTGTTGGCAATGAAGCTGTCGTTGGGAAACTCTTCGTCGGGGGTCCTGACGATCCGGTGACTGGTCAAGATCGAATGCGCAATGCCGATCACAGGTTGCTTGGGCATATGGCAGCCCTGGCAATCATCGGAAGGAGCCTTAAGTTGACGATCATGCAATGAAAGCCGGCAGCTTTGCTCGCTATGGCAGGTCAAGCATTTTTGCCTGTAGTATTCGACAGTATTAGTTGGCTGCACGTGCGGATCATGGCAGGTGAGGCAACTCATCCGTCCTTTCGTGGCGGTATAGCACTTGCTCAGACTCATCAGGCTGAAATGCTCGAGTAAAGGCGATATGGGAGCAGACCCTCGTTTGGGATCCTGAGGCGCCGCAAATATAGCCATAACGTGGTCAAGAGGAGTTCCAGGGCGAAAGTCCGCATAGCTCTTTCCTGGTTGTAAAACCCTCAGAGTACGGCCCTGATGACAGCTCATGCAGATGTTATCTGCCAGCCAGGGATCGAGCCGTCCCGGATTGATGATGGATCGGGTATTGGCAATCTCCTTTATCTGGCCTCTATGTTGGGCTACGTGCAGACTCCCGGGTCCGTGACAATTCTCGCAACCGATCGCCAGTTCTTTAAAAGGAGGATTTGCATAGGATCCCAGTCCTGGACCCGTAGGCAGCGCAAGCCCGCTGTGGCACACCAGACATCCCGGAAGGGCAGGTCGATTGAACGCCAGATCCGCCACCTCGAACCCCGGAGACAGCTCCCACGAGCTTGTCTTCGCATAGAAAGATAACGGCGCCTCATAGAGGTAACCATTTCGTGTCACGAGGTAGGAGGTGCCATTCCTTCCAGATCCGATGGCATAGGCCAGCTTTTGCGTATTACGGAAGATCTCTGAACCATCTGGGGCTTTTTCGTATTCAGACTGATAGACGCCGGCTGGCGCCGACTGTACATCATAGTAACGGTCCAGCCGCTCGTTCC
The DNA here is from genome assembly GCA_035695685.1 of Acidobacteriaceae bacterium. Lineage (GTDB taxonomy): Bacteria > Acidobacteriota > Terriglobia > Terriglobales > Acidobacteriaceae > PALSA-350. Next base: position 9,327 of record DASRRN010000649.1, read on the forward strand.
GTACGGTGATGATATGTCCTGCCGGAACCGAAGGTAGATCGGCTGTAATAACAGACATGGATCGGCCCATGTCAGTTTTTTTAAATGAGTCATAGATCGGGCGATGGCAGGTAGCGCACACCTCCGCGCCCACATATTCTGCCGGTGCGGCCGGCGTTGACGGTACATCACTCTTCGCCTGAACTCTAACCGGAGGCTGGTACGCAGAATAGAGTCCGAGGAGGATAAGGGTGAAGCCGATGAGAGAGCTGGCCAGCAAAATCGCGCGGTCGGCCGGCCGCCTTTTCAGCAGGGAAACGCTCGCGTTGCGGTTTCGTCGCTGTGTCCACGATGGCATGGCTACGAACTCTTCTTCCTTGTTGTGCCCATCGGCTCTGACCTGAGAATTCCTTGCCCTTCTTTGATAACCGTCAAGTGGCCACCACCCACTCCCGGGATCTTCTCCTTGAGCCCACTCGTCCAGTGGATCTCCAACTCCGCAGAGGTGCTATCCCCGATTCCAAAGTGGAGTCGTCGATCGTTCACGGAGTAAAAGCTGGATTGCGCCATCACCGTTTGGGCTTGCGACTTCCCGCCATAGCGTGCGATCACCCGCGATCCGATCGCGCTCCGGTTCGACTTTGTGCCCACGAGAAATACCTTGATCCAATTGCCCTGGCCCTTGAGGTCATTGCGGAGAAGGGAAGGGGGCTCGTTCAGATTAACCACCAGGATGTCCATATCGCCGTCATTGTCAAAATCGCCGAACGCAGCTCCCCGGCTGCAATGCGGTGCAGCGATCCCTGGTCCAGCTTCATCGATCAGCTCCTCGAACTTTCCATTCCGCAGATTATGGAAGATAAGCCGGGGACACTTCATTGGATATTGCGGAAACCTCCGCTCAACCTCCGGATAAACTGCACCCGCGGCCACAAATAAGTCAGGCCAACCATCATTGTCAAAATCCGCAAACCCCGTTCCCCAACTGACGTAACGTGTCTCGACTCCAAAACCCGCCCCAATCGTCACATCAGTGAAGTTACCGGTGCCGTCATTGCTATAGAGCGAGTCGGTGTCATCGGAAAAATTTGTCCTGAAAATATCGAGGTTGCCCTTGAGGTTGTAATCACCCACGGCGACGCCCATTCCCGCCTGTTCCACCCCATCGTCGCTAAGGGCAACCCCGCGCTCTATTCCCTGTTCCTTGAAGGTTCCATTGCGTTGGTTCATAAACATCAGACTCGGCGTCGAATCCGAAGCTACGTAGATATCTTGCCAGCCATCGCCGTCGAAGTCAGCGGCAACGGCGGTCATGCCATACGTGGGGGTGGCACTGGAGATTCCAGACTCCTGGCTCACCTCGCGAAAAACGCCGTTCCCCTGGTTGCGGAAAAGCGAGTTTGTTGTCGGCCTTAGTCCCCTAGGCCCGCAATGGACAGGCACTCCCTTAAATGTGCAGCTCGGTCGCGAACCCGCCTTGGGAAGGTCTTCGCCGGCATCCAGGTCAACATAGTGGGTGATAAAGAGGTCGAGATTGCCATCGCGATCATAGTCCAAAAAGGTACATCCGGCCCCCCATCGGCTTTTTCCCTGGTGCATCAGGCCCGCGGCGGCCGTCAAATCGGTGAAGGTTCCATTCCCGTTGTTGCGATAGAGAACATTCTGCCCATAGTACGTAACGAAGATATCTTCATAGCCGTCATTGTTGTAGTCTCCCACGGTCACTGAGCACGCCCACCCGGTGCGAACCAGACCTGCCTCGGCAGTCACATCTTTGAAGGTGCCGTCGCGGTTATTCTTATAAAGACGGTTCGTCGTTCCCGCCGGCGGGCCGCCGAGCCGGGTTCCACTCAACAAAAAGATATCGAGCCATCCATCGTTGTCGTAATCAAGGAACGCGGCTCCACAGCCTACCGTTTCAAAGATCACGCTCTTTTTATCGGTCTCTCCGTATATCACAGGCTGAGTCAATCCGGCCTGCAGCGCAACATCGGTAAACATCGCGTCAAAGAGGATGCCGGAGGGTTTCCCCCGGGGTTGGGGTTTCAAATTGCGAGAAGAACTCCCCTCCTGGGCGATGCCGGCCATGTTCCCGGCAGCTAGGCCGGCAAGGGAAAAGCCCAGGGCCTGACGAAAGAAGCCACGCCGGCTCAACTCGCCATCTCTATCTGGCAGTGACAATAGGGCATCGATGGCGGTGAGCGGTCTCATCGGCAGGGTCCCTCTCTTGGATCGTCCACCATCACGAATATTTGGCCGAACCATTCAAGGGCAACGCACCTCGTCGATCGGCAACCAAAATAAGCAGGCCAATCGCTGTCTTCCATCGTAGCCTACCCGAGACCGCCATCGGTTTCCAGTCCCCTCCATGTTTTCAATCGATGGAAAGGAACGTTAAAGGTATCAGAAACTCTTTGGGATTCTCTGCAACGGGCGGGCAGGCCGGGACTACCAGGATTGTTCCAGGGAGGAAACAGCGGCTGAGGCTCGGCTCAGAGTGGAATACAAAAGAGCAGAGCGGACGATTGTCAGTCGTCCGCTCTCTCGCTTTTGGCGGTTCTGCTAGAACGTTATCTTGAGCGCGAATTGGATCTCACGCTCCGTTTGCGCAGTGCCGGTGAAGAGGCCGAAGTTGGCGTCCGTTACAGTGTTGTCGGGTTGCGTAGAACCTTGAAACGGGCCAAAGGCTGCCTGATTCCAGGCGTTGAAGAAGTCCGTTCTAAAGATGACACTTCGTGCCTCTTTGCCGAGTGGAAACACCTTTTCCAGCGTTAAGTCCGTATTAGTAACATGGGGCGTTCGGAGGTCATTCCTGGGTTCACTCCCAAATGTGTAAGCGGCGGGGTTTGCGAAGCAGGCCTGGTTCAGGTACTGCACTTTCCTGCCCCCGTTATAGGGATTCTTACACAAGCGATCCGCTCTCTCCACCACGTTGCCCGTATTCTCCAAATCGTCGTTGCCGGCATTGTTGTTAAACACAATCCCGGAGTGAGCCGTGTAAATGCCCTGGAAACTCCAGCCTCCAACGACTTCATTGAGCAGGAAATTATCGACGTTAAACCGCTGCCCTCTACCAAACGGCAATTGATAAACCCAACTGAAGCTGAAATTCTGCGGAAGATCGTATCCTGCCACACTCCTGTCGGCTTTCAGGTTATAGGGATCTTGCACGCTGCATCCTTCTGAACCGGCACCGAAGAATCCATCGCACCCCAAATTGATCGTCTTTGACCAGGTGTACGCCCCTAGAAGCGTTAGCTTTTTCCCGACGATGGTTCGAGCCTGGAACTGAAATGCGTTGTAATTCGAGTTGGATATGCTCTTGTCGTAGTAAGTAGGAGTGATGTAGGAGAATGGTTGGCGGGCCGAGATTGGTCCGGGTCCCGGATATAAAGCAGTGTTTCGATAGGAACCGGAGTCAGTGCGGAGGCTGTGGGCTCCTACATAGTTGGCCGACAATACCGTGTTGTTTTTGACCTGCTGCTCAATTCCAAAGTTGTACTGTATCGAGTAAGCGTTTTTGTAGTACGGGTCGATCATCCAGTTGACCTGGTTGAAGGGAGTCGCCGCGGGAAGAATCTGCGCGCCGCTGGTCCCCAAAGAGAGGGGATTCTGGCCCGTGGTGGGGTCAGGGGTGGTGGCGTTGAGATTGTTCGCTAGCAGAAATGTAGTATCTGGCCAGTTCCCTTGATAATTGGTAGCCAACTGCTGAACAGCAGCCCAGTTATCGAAAAAGCGCCCAATGCCGGCTCGAACGACAGTGCCTGGCATGGCCAAATAGCTGAAGCCAAACCTCGGCTGCCAATTGTCATACGAGTTATGAATGATAGATTGGTTGCCCTTCGGCGTCACGATGACGTTAGCTGGTAGTGAACCATCCGCTGTCGGTATGCACGGCGATGCCCCCGTATAGCATCCCGGGGGAACGGCAGCCAGTATGTATTGGCCTGTGTCTAAGTTGGTATCGCCCACAAAATTGTTGCCCAAAGTGCGACTCCCATAGATTGGCCAGAGCGTGACGTCGTAGCGGAAACCGACGTTAATTTGGAGCTTGTTGCTTGCTTTCCATTGATCCTGAATATAGAAGCCATCTTCCCAGCCGCCGTGTGTAGTGATATTCACATTACGGCGATTTACGCTCGAAGGCAGGCCCAGAACACCCGATGCAAGCGCGTCCCCGGTCGGCAAGGCACTTTCCAGGTCGGAAGTGGGAGTTGCACTGTAGGTATCGTTGATAAACAGGATCGGCTGACTGTTATCGTTGGTATTGATGTCGAAGCCCATTTGCAGCGTATGCCTTCCGGACACCCGGGTGAAGTCCGCCGCTTCCTCCCAAATATCAGCTATCTGGTTGCCCTGGTACGACCCTCCCGGAACACTTTGATAGCCGCTGAATCCCTCGCCCATATTGAAGTTCCTGCCGCCGACGAAGCCTGTCACAGTTTGCAGATTGAATTGTCCTATGGTGTAGGCATTTGCCAGACTTGCTGGAAATTCGGTGTCTGTAACCGAGAAGGCGGTTGTCCTGCCAAAGCGCGCAGTGAGAATCTTGGTGCCGGACTTCGATGTCCAGGTGCCCGATCCGCCATAGTTGTAACCACTCGTATTTGCGGCACTGAGAATACCGGGGATTCCAGTAGCGCTTGTCGAAGGCGAATAGAATTTGGACAACCGGAAATACGAAGTGATCTGATCGGTGAACTGCTCGTCCACCCTCATGGAGCCCGTATCGCTGTCCAGAATATTTGGCGTTGGGTCTACGAAGTTGAATCCATTGGATGGAAGCTGATTCACGACGGGATAGATCGCCTTGCGATAAGCTTCCAGGGGTTGGTTGACCAGCGCCGCGGGAATAATGTTGTTTGGAAAAGGATCCCGTAGCAACTGGCCCGGGTTGTTTGGATCCGGCCTGGTGCTATAAGGGTTGTAGATCGGATTCAAATTGCCACCGCTGAAATCGCCCCCCAGCTGCGCTTGCGTAGGAATAATGTCCAGCGTATTCGCAGCTCTTGTGGCTCGGAAGCCTTCATAGGCTGCGAAGAAGTAAAGCTTGTTCAGCATGGGATTGCTTTTTCTCCAACGGTTGGGAAGAACGGGTCCACCGACGGCGCCGCCAAATTGGTTTTGCTTGTAGGGTGTCACGGCCGTTTGGAAGTAATTCCTGGCGTCCAGGGCGCTGTTGCGGAAGAATTCCCACACATCCCCGTGATACTCCTGCGTACCTCCTTTGGTCACGACGTTGATAATGCCGCCCAATGAGCCTCCGTATGCGGAACTGTCATTGTGCGACTGAACTTTGAACTCCTGGATGTCGTCAATAATCGGCGCAATCGCGTAGTTTCCGATAAACCCGTAATCCGTGAAGCCGTCGAGCAGAAACATATTGCTGCGGTTTCCTTGTCCATTCACAGATGGAAAGGTGAACGAGCCAATGGCGCTGCCCGCGAAGTTATTGCCGCCGCCCGCATTCTGTCCCGTGCTGATCGGCGAAACGCCTGGCGTCAAAGCCAGCAGCTGAGTAAAGTTACGCCCGTTGAGCGGCAAGCTGCTGACCTCGTTCTGCTCAATTGCGGTGCCTAGCTCGGTTGTTGTCGTCTCAACATTGGCCTCAGTCGTTTGTACCGTAACCTGTTGCGTGGCGGTTCCTACCTCGAGGTGAACATCCGTCGTCAGCGTCTGATTCACCGCCAGTGTAAACTCGGAGGTTGCCGATACCTTGAACCCCTCCTTGGTGACTTCAATCGTGTACCGTCCCGGCGGAATGGCAACAAAGACGTAACGTCCGGCACTGTTCGTGACTGCTTCTTGCTCAACCTGGGTATCGAGATTCTTTAGCGTCACTTTTGCGCCGGGAATCACGGCGGAGGTGGGATCAACGACGACGCCATTCAGAGCCCCAGTTGCGCCTTGCCCAAGAGCCTTCGTGGGAGAAAGTTGCAGAATGATGGCAATGAACAGCGCGAGTTGCACTATCCACGACGCTGAAACCTGTGCTGAATGTTTCTTCTCCACGACTGACTCCTCCAAATAACCTGCAAGTAACACAATTGCCTTGAATTTCTGAAACGCTTACCCGGCCGGATCAACTCTGGAATGGATGCTCTTCGCAGCGTGTATACAGGGGACTGAGCACAGGCACTCGCTCATCCAAAAGAACGAACATTGGCTCATCCAATAGACCCAGCCCTTATAGCGGCGCGAAAACACGTTTGTCAATAAGTTTTTTTTGGGCACGATATCGCTCTACGAGCCTTCAGCGATGTTCGCGCGGGGGGTATTTCGACTAGCGCCTTCAGCCATTCGGGTATACAAACCAGCAATTCCACCCAGCAACTTGAGGGATTGGGAGTACACTATGGCTCAGTCATTTCAAGGGGGAACTTCGTGCCTTTCCCGGCTGGGCATGGAGTCAACGGCCTGGTTAACGGGCCCAAGAGTATGCGACGAGCGAACGAACTCGGACTAGGTTCCGTTCTACTGTTCGCGGCAGCGGTTTTGCCCTGCCACGCCCAGGCGGCGTCCGGTTGCGCTCTTCCTCAAGGCTTTCAATCTCGAGCAAGCGCTGACCCCTTCACCGCCTGGGACTCAGTGGGTACCTGGTACGCCCACCGCAAAGACCTGCGCTGCGCGTCCATCGCCTACAACAAGGCGTTGCAACTACGCCCCCAAGCGTGGGAGACACTCTACGATCTGGGGGTAGTCGAAGTAGCCCAGAAAAGGCCCGCATCCGCGATCCTTCATCTCCGCCGGGCGGTTGACCTGAAACCGGATTCAGTGGATGCCCGCAACGCACTGGGTACGACCTTGAAGGACTCCGGGCAGCCTGCCGAGGCGGAAAGGCAATTTCGAGAGATCTTGAAGGCCGATCCAAACTCGGTTGACGCCCTGAACCATTTGGCAGAGGCACTTGCCGCGCAAAAGCTCTATTCCGCCGCGACCGGCTATTGGGATAAAGCTCTTTCACTAGACCCGGGAAATGTGGACGCTGGAATTACCCGCGCCATCGCCCTCAGCGAGAATGGCGACCAGGACGCTGCTACTGCCTCGTTACAGCAGATTGTAAAGACGCACCCGGATCTGGCTCTCGCCCATTTCAATCTCGGAACGGTCTACGCCAACCAGAAATCGTTTCGCCAGGCGGCAGACGAATTCCGTGAGGCATCGCGGCTTAGCCCCGCCGATCCGGAGGCGCGCTTCGCATTGGCTAAGTGCCTGGTCTTTCTGGCCGAGTATTCAGAGGCTATACCAATCCTGAAAGCCTATCTCCACAATCATCCCAAAGCCTTCGAACCGCACTATTTGTTGGGCCTTTCCTACCGGGGCTTGGAGCAGTACCCTCAAGCGGAGGAGCAACTGCATTCCGCTGCTGCCATTGACCCTGATCACGCCGACCTGCAATACAATTTGGGGCTCGTCATTCTGCGCAGTGGACGAGCCAAAGAGGCTGTGCCGCACCTGCAAAAAGCGATCAAGCTTGATCCGGCCGCGGAAGGGCCGCGCCTGCAACTGGCGATTGCCCTCAAAGGTCTCAATCAAACCCAGCAGTCGGCAAAGGTCTATCAAGACGTCCGGCAAACAGAACAGGCCAACCTGCTTAAGAACCAATTCACCACCGAAGGAGCTAAGGCGAATCAGCTTTTGGCCTCTGGTCAGGCTGCTCAAGCCGCCGAAGTGTATCGGCAAATGCTACAGATTCAACCGCGTGATGCGCACACCTATTACAATCTGTCCCTCGCGCTCGACTTGGACGGCAAGTTCGCCGCCGAGTGGCAAGCCCTGGAAACGGCCATCAAGCTCGACCCGACGCTTGCTCAAGCGCGTAGCAAGTTGGGTGTCTTGGACATGTCACAAGGACATCCGGACGATGCAATCCAGAACTTTAGGAAGGCGATCGAACTGGATCCTCAGCTAACCGAAGCCCAGCTGAACCTGGCGACTATTTACGACGGAAGAGGCCAGGTCAAAGAGGCCGAAGCCCTGCTAAGGCAGGCGAGCGAAGAGGATCCAAAATACGCCCAGGCCCGGTTCAACCTGGGCATGGTATTGGCGCAACAACAACGTTTCCCTGAAGCAGAGGCTGAACTCCAGACAGCTGTGTCCCTCGACGCCACCAATCTCAATGCGCAGACTGCCTTGGCCGAAGTTCGGGCCCGCGAAGGCAAAAGCGAAAGCAGCATTGAGATTCTCCGCAAAGTGGTGGCCATCAGGTCGGATAGTTTTCAAGATCATCTGAACCTGGGTATAGCACTGGCTGACCACCTGGAGGTCGAGGCGGCCCTGGCTGAATTTACCCAGGCGGTCACGCTCAACCCGGGGTCGGCTGTCGCTCACTACAATCGCGGCCGTCTGCTACTCGATGAAAGACATTTTGAGGATGCAAGGCCCGAACTGGAAAAAGCGCTAAGCCTCGATGAGCGTTTCGGCGACGCGGTGTATCTGTTGGCGGTGACCGAGCGTCAGCTGGGGGAGACGGCGAAGTCCCTAGAGCTTTCTGAGAGAAGTGTCCAGCTGGCTCCCAACAATCCGCGAGCCTACTACCTGCTGGGGCAAAATCTGTCATCGTCAAAACGTGACCAGGAAGCGATCGCTGCCTGGAAGCATGCAGCTCAACTCGACCCCAAAAGTACTGAGGTGCTCTACCGTCTATCCCAGGTGCTTCGTGGAACAGACCCGTCCGAAGCCGCCAAGTATGCTGCCCTCTTGAAGACCCGGCTGGCGGAACAACAAGCGACAAGCCAGGCCGATACCTCCGGAAACCTCGCGCTCGCCGCCGCAAGTAACCACGATTATGCGCAAGCCATTGCCGAGCTGCAAAAGGCAATTGAGATCTGTGGCGAGTGCCGTGACCAGGCTACGCTCAAAAAAGATCTGGGCCTGATCGAGGCGCGATCTGGCGATCTGGCTGCCGCGGCTCAAGAACTGAAAGCAGCCGCTTCCTTGAATCCAGCGGATCCGGAGATAAAGCAGGCATTGGCCATGGTGCTTCCTCATCAAGGCAAGCTGGAGTGAGCGCTATGGTTTGCTGGGCTTTGCCAGCCGGTCCTCGATCGCGCTCATGGCATGGAGCGCGACGGCATCGCTTGCGGAAAGCGCCAAAGCTTTTTGCAACTGCGCCTGCGCTTCGTCGAAGCGGCCCTCCGCGGCAAGTATCAATCCCAGGTTCATATAGCCCTTTTCGTAGCTCGAGTCGCTCTCGACAGCCAGGCGTAATAGATGTTCCGCCGCAGCAAGCTTACCCTGCTGTCCGTACAAGACCCCGAGATTTCCTAGCGCATCCGTCATCCCCGGATCGACGCGGAGAGCGGCTTGAAACTGCTGCTCTGCCGCCGCCGTATCGCCGGTGGTTACGTCTAAAAATCCAAGTTGGTTGTGCACATCGGCGATCGAGGGATCCAAGGCCACCGCCTGCAGTAGTAGCCCGCGCTCCGAGTCGCGATCTTTCAATTTCTCAAATACTAAAGCCAAGTCGTAGCGTACTTTTGCATCCTGGGGAACCAGCTGGATCGCTTCCTTGTAGGATGATACTGCTTTCTGAAGGTCACCGGCCTTGACATCCTGCGCACCGTCATTCTCGAGCACCGTTGCCCGCCGCTGGTCGACCACGCTCTTCTGCAGCCGTTCAAAGACGAGATTTTCCTGCTCAGCCAACTCCGGCTGCTTGGTCTGATGATAGGCCCGGTCCAGTTGATAGTGCGCCTCCTGAGACTCCGGCTTGAGAGTAACTGCACGCTTCAGATGTAAAATCGCCTCTTCGTATTTTCCGGCTTCCCGCAGTACGCTACCCAACTTGTACTGGCTGTCGAAATCGTTTCCGTTCAATTGAACAGCCCGTTCCAATTCCGATGTCGCTTGCTCCAGATTTCCAAGTCCCTGATAGGTAATGCCAAGCAGGTAATGCGCCTCCATGTTTTCTGGATGATCCCGCAGGTATGGTTCGAGGAGCGGTCTTGCTTCGGTAAAACGCACCAGGGTAATGAGCACCTTGGCGAGAGAAAACTTTGCAGCTTCGGATACCGCATCGAGCTGCGAAGCCCGGCGGTAAGCTTCCGCTGAGTCCTGATACTCTTGCTCACGGTAAAGAACCGCACCGAGATTCAAAAGCGCTAAGCCGGACTTTGGGTTCTGCTGCACCATCTCATTTAATAGTGCCGCCGCAGCCTTGTTTTGGCCGTCATCCATCAATGCTGTCGCCAGCGACAACTTGAGGTCGAAATCGTAAGGGGCCAGCCCTACTGCCTCCCGCCAGTACGTGATCGCCGCGCCTCTCTGCTGCTCTTTTCCCAGGATAGCGGCCAGGTGGCGAGTAATCTCAGGCGACCTAGGGTCCATGGCATAGGCAGTCCGGTATGACCTTTCCGCCTGTCCGTCCTCTCCGAGTGCCTCCTGGGCGATGCCAAGCGCAAGGTGAATTTCAGCTCGCGCAGGCGCTTTGCCGGCGGCGAGTTGCAGCTCTCTTACCGCATGCTGTGCATCCGAAAGATCAAGGTAGGCCAAGCCCGCGTGATAATGCCCCTGCCACGCCTCAGGGTTGGTTCGAATCTCTTGCGTAAAACTGGCGAGAGCACAGTGTGTATTCTTATCACGCAGGAACAAGACGCCTCGCGCGTCCGCGGTTTCCCCCGGTGTTTGGTGGACTGTCGCGTCTGTATCGTTGGGCAATGTACAGGGCTCCTGGGACCAGCAGACCATGGCCCAGCAGCAGACCAAAAGGGGCATTACCCACCTGCGTCGCATTGCTAGAACTCCGTACAACATCACTACCTTTCTTCAATTGCTCGTTAAATGGCCTTGCTACGGAAGCTATTTTACTGCTCAGAGGTTCTATAGCATCCTCTCGGCGCTCGGGCGGCAGATCGCAGAGGTTCATCGACCCGGAGAAACTGATCAGCTTAAAAGTGATTCCCGTGCTGCAAGATTCCTCTTGGCCACGGATGTGGATCGTATTGCCTACGGCGTCGGGGCGAGCCGCGAGCGGGTGGAATACAGCCTGCTTTAGCGGACAACCGAACGTGAGCTTCTACCTATGGCGGATGCGGTGGGGCTTGGTGTTCTCCCGTACTCGCCCACTCGCTGCTAGGCTCCTGACAGCAAAGTACTGCAGGGGAGAAAGAGGGCGTGCGACCGACTCAAAGCCGCGGTGTCCCCATGCCGACCGACAAGGTCTTACTCGACGTTTGATTGCAGTAGCCGAAGAGCTTCAAACCGATCCAGGGAGCGTCGCCATCGCTTGGGTAACTGCTAGAGGCGTTGTGCGCCTCCTCTGCGCCAGGACACGCGCCCAACTTGACCGCTCGACAGTGAAAGTGTGCGCACGATGATCACCGGCAATCGTTCCGATCAAATCGATCTCCCGAGGCGACCGGTTTGCTAACGGAGACCGGAAACACAGAGGGCGACATCAGCAGAGGAGCAAATCAGGATGTAGTGCCAATAAAGCGAGCGGGGATTCGTCTACCATTCCGATCAGTCATGGAAGAGCTGCATTCCTCAATTCTGGATGGTCGCTCGTTAGTTACTCATCACTAAACAGTTTGCCTCCCGAGTTTGACTCAGACGTAATTTTGATTTGCGATCCACAATCCAATCCACAAAATTCGCGGTCTCACACGACTTCGGTGGTCTTAGGCGTTCCCCACGGGTTTGTAAGTCGTTGAAAACCCTCAGAGTGCAAGACTGTCACGGCAGAGGTCGCGGGTTCGAGCCCCGTCGTCCCCGCCACACATTCCAAATAACTTAAGGGATGAATGGCAATCGAGTGACAACTGATAAGGGTTTGATAAGAGCCCGACGTGCATCGCCTAGATGTGAGTTATGGCCCAGACAACAAGTTTGCCCTGTGGCTGATCTTCAAGATCCATCCAAAGTGTGTTGCGAACTACCGCCAACAACTTTCCCGCAAAACAGAGGTCTCCCCTATCATGCACTCTACGATGTTCTATATGGCACCCGGGCTACGCGATAGCGATAAAAACCATCTACCTTCGACAGGGGGAAAGCAGCAATGAAGGTCGGGATCATTGGCGCAGGACAAATCGGTGGCACACTCACACGCCGCCTCTCTACTCTGGGACACGAGGTTTTCGTCGCCAACTCAAGAGGTCCTGAATCTCTCAGAGCGCTGACCGCAGAGACCGGGGCGAAGGCAGTATCCGTGACCGAGGCAGCTCAAAAGGGTGCGGTGGTCGTGGTGACGATTCCACTCAAAAAGGTTCCCCACCTGCCTCGTGATCTATTTGCTGGAGCGCCCCCCAAGGCGGCCGTTGTGGACACTTGCAATTACTACCCTCAGCAACGCGACGGCCGTATTGAGCCAATCGAGGAGGGTCTACCTGAGAGCAGGTGGGTTGAACTGCACTTGGGTCATCCTGTCATCAAAGCGTTCAATAACATCCATGCCCCGCACTTGATGGAGTTGGGCCGGCCCGCGGGCACACCCGGTCGCATCGCCTTGCCTGTCGCGGGTGACGATACGACCGCAAAACCTGTGGTGCTGCAGTTGGTGAACGAACTTGGATTCGACGGTGTCGATGCGGGTGGGCTAGATGAATCATGGAGACAACAACCTGGCACTCCGGTCTACGGAAAGAACTTTGATACCGAGGGTGTGCGGCGGGCACTTTCACAGGTCTCAAGAGATCGCACGCCGGAGTGGCGTGCCAGTACAAGAAGCCCTAACACGTTCCCGAAATCTGCCTGAGGAGCGAAAGAATCGCTCCCAAAGCCGCGGGCTCACTCCTTGCGTTTCGTCAAAACTAAAAGTGTCAGCGAGATGAATGCCATCAGATTCAGCCCCGCACTCGCAGCGTGCAAAACTGAAAAAACAGGGCATCCCATCCGAGATGCCCTTGCTAGCTTTTACGGGTGGGGCGGATGCCTACCCTCGTTTATTGCCCGCCCGATGAGCCTTTAGACTTGTTACCCGTCGTCACGTTGTGCTTTTGTGCGATTTGCTCAATCAGCTGGAGGTGCTGCGAGATCACGTCGGCTCCCTGTTGTGCGACTTGTTTAACATTCGGATCCTGCGCGTTCTGAGCTTCGCTCTTGAAATCTTTCAAATCCTGTTTGTGGTCCTTCACCATCGCATTGATATAGGTTGCGTCAAATTGCGGACCGGAGAGACCTTCGAGCTTGGCTATAAGTTGTTTATCTTTCTTCGAAGGTCCGTTGGGTTCTTTTACGCCAAGCTGCTGTGCAACTGGCTTCATTTGATCGCCCAGTTGCGTGTGGTCTGCAACCATCTTTTGTCCGAACTGCTGAACATCGGGGCTTTGCGATTTTTGTTGTGCCAGTTGTCCCAGCTGCACTTCAGCCGCTCCGCCTTCGAGGGCTTTTTTTACAAAAGCATGATCAGCCATAACCTGCGGATTGTTGGGACCGGTATCCGGCGCCCCCAGGGCCGGACCGGCTTGTTGTTGTTGATTAGCCGCGCCTGGTTGCTGCTGTCCAGCTCCCGCGCCTGCTGGCTGGTTTTGTGCCATGGCCGTCAGGCCGGCCAGTAGCGCTGATGCAGAACAGAGCAGGATTCTGCTGCACATTCGTTTCGAAATCATTGAGGTCGCTCCTTTCTGTCTTGAGATTTGAAACTTAACTAGGCCCTGGGAACGTGGCATGCTATTTTCAGTCGCCAATAATCTGTCTTTATTGGAAGGCGTCCGCATGGGTTGTGAGTTGCCTCCATCACCTCGATTTGAGCGGTCCTGTCTATAACTCACAACAAAGTAGGCCAGAACGAAGGAGGATACCAGCAACGTTCCATAGCCAGCCCCGGGATTGGGCATGAATAAGCCAACTCAACCAGGCAAAGAATCATCCAAACCAAGTAAGGTGAAGCCGATGGTAGCTCTCTGCTTCAATCCAGCGTGTCGCAAGCAACTTCGCTATCTACGAACTGGCCGCGTTGCAGGAATCACTCGAAATCACGCTGGGAGGAGTCTGATTGAGCACTTTTGGTTG
>DASRRN010000650.1:0-5200 GCA_035695685.1 Acidobacteriaceae bacterium
AGCTCGTACCAGGCCATTCCGTGGCGAGCCGAAACCGGGTGGGCGTGGTGGTTGTTGTGCCATCCTTCGCCGCCGGTCAGCAGGGCTACCCACCAGTTGTTGCGGGAGTCGTCCCGGGTTTCAAACCGCCGCGAACCCCAGATGTGGGTTGCGGAATTGACCAGCCAGGTGACATGCAGGCCAATCGTGACCCGGAAGAAAATGCCCCAAAACACCCATGGCCAACCACCCACAGCCAACAATCCAAAGCCCAGCACGGTCACAGGCAGCCAATGGAACCGGTTAAGCCAGCGGTAGAAGCCCTGTTTCATCAGGTCGGGGGCATAGCGATTGAGGATAGCGCTGTTGTTGTGGAGGGAGCCGTTCAGGATCCAGCCCATATGCGACCACCATTTGCCATCGCGCGGCGAATGGGGGTCACCCGGTTTGTCGGTAAATTGATGGTGCAGGCGATGCACAGCCACCCAGTAGACGGGGCTGCCCTGCAGGGCCATGGTGCCCAGGATGGCCATCGTGTATTCCAGCCACTTGGGCACTACATAGCCGCGATGGGTTAGCAAACGATGGTAAGACAGCCCTATACCGACATTTTGGGTAAGAACCCAGGTCACGGCAAAGACAACCAGGGCGGACCAACGAAACGTGAACAAAGCCGCCAACGCCCCCAGGTGAAAGGCGCCGATAATCAGCCCAAACTTCCAATGAAAGTTACCCTTCTGGGGCTCCAGGGCTGCCTGGAGTTCGGCCGCCTCAGTCGCTGCGCCCGCCGGATCTGTGACCGTCGCCATCGTCTACACTCTGCTCCTCCGCCTAGGCTAGTTGGCGCAAGCCCCGACCGGTGTAAGAGTTGCGTAATACCTCAGGCTCCGAGGTCACGGTGGATGGTTGTGATTGTTACGAAATCGGTCGTATACTTAATATGCGACCAGCCCGGTCGTAATTGCATCTCATGGAAGAGCAGGAATGCTAAGGCTGACCAAGAAGGCAGATTACGGTTTGATGGCCCTGAAGTTCCTGGCCGAGCGTGCCGACATGCCTTCCCTGAGTGCAAAGGATATTGCCGAGGCTTACGGTATTCCTCCGCAGTTGCTGGCCAAGATTCTGCAGCGGCTTACCAAGGCGGGATTGCTTCGCTCCCATGCCGGTACCAATGGGGGATATGCGCTTTCCCGGTCGCCCAGGGACATTACCGCATTTGAGGTGATCGGCGCTATCGATGGGCCGCTTTTTATCACCTCTTGCGAAACCGGCCCGCATGGTTGTGACCTCACCGATAGCTGCACCGTCAGGGAGCCGCTACGCAAGGTGAACGAGAGCATCGCAGACGTGTTAAGGGCGATTCGGGTATCGGACCTGTGTGAACCCGAGCCAACCGCGAAATACCACGGGAAAACGGCCGAACCCGTGCTGGTAAGCCTCGGCGACTGAGACCACGTATCAAGACCCATTGAATGTTAGGAGTAGGAGAGCGAATGAGCACCGTTGAGAACGCATTGAAGGCGCCGGCAAACGTAAAGCTGCCAATTTATATGGATGACCACGCGACCACTGCGATGGATCCCCGCGTGCTTGAAGCGATGATGCCCTACTTCACCGCCAAATTCGGCAATGCGGCTAGCCGCAACCACTCCTTCGGGTGGGAGGCTGAGCAGGCCGTCGAGCGTGCTCGTGAACAGGTCGCTAAGCTGATTGGCGCCACGGCCAAAGAAATAATTTTTACCTCCGGCGCCACCGAGAGCAACAACCTTGCTATCAAGGGCATCGCAGAAATGTACCGCGAGCGCGGAAATCACATTATTACCCAGGTGACCGAGCACAAAGCAGTACTGGATGCCTGTAAGCGCCTGGAAAAGTATGGCTACCGGGTGACCTATCTACCCGTAAAGGCAGACGGCCTGATTGACATCGAGGACCTGAAACGGGCTATCGACGACAAGACGATTCTGGTCACTATCATGTTTGCCAACAATGAGATAGGGGTCCTTCAGCCGATTGCGGAGATTGGCAAGATCTGTCACCAGCGCAACATCATCTTTCACACCGACGCGGTCCAGGCGGTGGGCAAGATTCCGGTCGACGTCAACACCATGAACATTGACTGCCTGTCCCTGACCGGGCACAAGATTTACGGGCCCAAGGGATGCGGCGCGTTGTATGTCCGGCGGCGCAATCCACGAGTACAGATCTCTGGTCAGATCGATGGAGGCGGACACGAACGCGGTATGCGGTCTGGAACCCTCAACGTCCCTGGCATCGTCGGTCTGGGCAAGGCCTGTGAGATTGCCGGTGAGGAAATGGCCGCGGAGGCGGAGCGTCTGGGCAAACTTCGGGACAAGCTGAAAAACAAGCTGGAATCGAACCTGGACTACGTCCATGTGAATGGCTCGATGGAACACCGTCTGCCGGCCAACCTTAACGTCAGCTTTGTCTACGTCGAGGGTGAGTCGCTTCTAATGGGAATTAACGACGTTGCAGTTTCCAGTGGCTCAGCCTGCACCTCTGCGTCACTTGAACCATCTTATGTCTTGAAGGCCTTGGGACTGGGGGACGACGTGGCTCATAGCTCCATTCGTTTTGGTCTGGGCCGCTTCAACACGGAAGCCGAAGTTGATTATGTTGCAGACAAGGTGATTGACGTAGTGCAGAAACTGCGGGAACTTTCGCCGCTCTATGAAATGGTGAAAGAAGGCATCGACATTTCGAAGATTGAGTGGCAAGCGCACTAAAGGCGTTCCGCTTTGGTGTAGAGGCACAACGAGCTGGGTACCCAAACGAGGAAATAGAAAATGGCATATAGCGATAAGGTAATTGACCACTACAACAATCCACGGAACGTAGGCCAGATGGACAAGAGCCAATCTGAGGTTGGTACAGGTCTGGTTGGCGCTCCTGAGTGCGGTGACGTGATGCGTTTGCAGATCAGGGTCAACCCAGAAACACATGTGATTGAAGAAGCAAAGTTCAAGACCTTCGGCTGCGGTTCGGCGATTGCGTCCTCTTCGCTCGCAACCGAGTGGGTCAAGGGCAAGACGGTCGCGGAAGCAATGCAGATCAAGAACACCGACATCGTGAAGGAACTTGCTTTGCCGCCAGTCAAGATTCACTGTTCGGTGCTGGCGGAAGATGCGATCCGCGCGGCTATCGGCGATTGGAAGAAAAAGAACGGCGTGACCGAGACGGCGGAAGTCGCAGCAGTTGCACACTAAGCAGAGGGCAAGATGGAATTAGCTGTCCTTAATGCGGAAAACGCAGCGCCGAATCAGAAGGGCATCCAGATCACGGAGCGTGCCCTGAAGCGGATTCGCGTGGCCATGGCCAAGGAAGGGGTCTCTCCTGAACAGGGGGGGCTCCGCCTGGGCATTCAAGGCGGCGGCTGTTCTGGTCTCTCCTATAACATTCGCTTCGACTCTCAACCGCGAGAGCGCGACCGCGTGTACAACTTTGAGGATGTTCGCGTTTTTGTCGACCCCAAGTCGTTCATCTACCTCCACGGCATGATTCTCGACTACGAAGAGACGCTGATGCGGCAGGGATTCAACTTCATCAATCCCAATTCGACCAAGTCCTGCGGTTGCGGTTCATCGTTTTCGGCCTAGATGTGTCGGGATCTGCTCCCCCCTATGCAAATTGCTGAAAATGTAAGTGTGCCGGCAAAGTGCTGGTCTTGTGGACAAGAGGTCGCGGACGGGCAGCCCTTTTGCTCTTCCTGCGGCAAGGTCCAACCGCCGCATCAGGCGGACTACTTCGCCATCTTTGGCTTGCCCCCCAAGCTCGATCTTGATGGGCAGGCCCTGGAAAAGCAGTTCTACCGTTACAGCCGAAAGCTGCACCCTGATGTTCATGCCCGGGCCTCGCAACAGGAGCAGGAATGGAGCCTCGCGCAGGCTTCGCTGCTGAACGATGCGTACCGCACCTTGAAGAATCCGCTGGACCGGACCAAATATTTGTTGCGGCTGGAAGGCGTGCAGTTTGAAGAGGACCGCGGGCAGAATCCGTCCAAGGTTCCTGCGGATCTGCTGGAAGAGGTTTTTGAGCTGAATATGCAACTCGAGGAGTTGCGCCAGAACCAGAAGATGGGCGAAGACGACCCGCAATTGCGTCGCGATCTCGAGGCGGCGAAGACCCAGTTTGCCGCCCAGCTCAGCACGCTCGACGAGCAAGTGCGTTTGCGATGGTCGGCCTGGGATGCCGCTTGGGAACAAAACGACGAAGCAAAGAAAACCACGGCGAAAGAAGCGATGACTGCGTTGCTGCAACGCCGCAGTTATCTGCAGAACCTGGTGCGCGACGTGGACCAGACCCTGGGAGGGTCATAAGAGTTATGGCGGATGAGCGCATAGTCGGTATCGACCTGGGCACGACCAACTCGTTGGTCGCATTCATGCAAGGCGAGAAGCCCGTCGTGATACCCGGGGAAGATGGCCTGAACCTGGTGCCCTCAGTGGTAGCGTTGGGGCCGGCGGCTCGCGACGGCAGTCGGCCCACGATGCAGGTCGGTAATGCCGCGCGGAACACGCTATTGGGCACGCCTGAGCGAGCCATCTACTCGGTAAAGCGTCTCATGGGTCGCGGGGTGGAAGACGTTGCCGAGGAACTGAAATTCTTTCCCTTCCGGCTGGTTGACGATATACAGCCTGGTGAAGTGTTACGGATACGACTCGGGGATGTGGAGTTCACACCGCCGGAGATTTCCGCGCACATCCTGCGCCAGCTCAAGCGGAACGCGGAACGGTATTTTGGCGCGCCCGTGACCCAGGCTGTGATCACCGTGCCGGCGTACTTTAATGATGCCCAGCGGCAGGCTACAAAGGATGCGGGACGCATGGCGGGACTCGAGGTTCTGCGCCTGGTCAATGAGCCAACAGCCGCCGCCCTGGCGTATGGTCTCGATCGCCAAAAAGAAGGCATCATCGCAGTCTACGATTTCGGCGGCGGGACCTTCGACATCTCTATTCTCAAGCTGCACGAGGGCATTTTTGAGGTCATCGCCACCAACGGCGACACTCATCTGGGCGGCGACGACATTGACAATCTGCTGATTGCGATTGCGCTCGATGACATCGCCGGGGATGAAGGAACCGATCTACGCCGGCAGCCGGAGGCCATACAAGCCATACGTAAGGCGATGATCGAGGCCAAGGTTGCGCTTTCGTCACAGCCGGTGGCACACATCGATATCAAGCTCCCACACGGCGGCCGC
>DASRRN010000651.1:0-5971 GCA_035695685.1 Acidobacteriaceae bacterium
AAGATCCTTCGCCCGGGCAACACCCAGGAGAAGCGCCTCCACCACATCATCACCACGGCAGCCGTCTGCCTGAACTGGCATCGCCACGCTTCTGGGGATATGACGGGCATGCGCCCGGGGATCGATCCTCCGGCGATGGAATGCGAAGCGTGAGCAAGCTTAAGCCTGTAGAGCCGATTCGGTACCGGGAGCCGGAGGCGTACGACAAGAAGCGCGGAAGCGGCTGGTTCTGGTGCCTGAACGGGGATGGCGAGTGGCTTGTCTGCTACATCAACGCCCTATGGGGAGCGCACCTCAATGGCAGATATATAAACCCGGAAAGATTTAGCGACGTCGTCGGGCCGATCCATCCGCCGGGCAGGGAAGCGAGGGAACATGACCACTATTACGGACGAGCAGATGTGGGGAATTGAGCAGACCGGGTTGCGCCTCGAGCTTGTGTCCCTGAAGCGCACCCGAGCGCTCGCGTCCGCCCGTTGGTGGCGAAAGCACTCGCTGGAATCGGCCAATCCCAAAGAGGCGCTTTGGTATGCGGAGAACCAAGAGCTGCTCGCGAATGACATGGAAGCGAATCCGCTACGCTACGCCGACGCGTCGAGCAGCAAGACGGACTGGGAGATATTCAAGGAGGCGACAAAGGCATGATCGACGCTGAATACATCGACCCCGCTAAAGATATGTGCGCGGAGTGCCAGTGCAGTTTTGGCGTTCACCTGATGACCTGCAGCCATTTCTACAAGTGCGAGTGCGGATCATTTACCCAGGGGTTGCACTTCAGGGGATGCGAGATTGGGAGCCATTCATCGTGAACGAAAAACAGAAACCTGAGATGCACCCGGTGCAAACCCCTGGATTCAATCAGCGATCGTCGCGCCTTACAAGCACGGTTACATTACGCGCCTATGAGGTCTACTGCCACGTTTACGCGCCCCAGCCGGCGATGATCGATCTAGAAGGACGCGGTTGCCGCGGAGGGTTCTCTACCGGGGAACTGATCGCGTTTCTATACGCGCGCACGTTCCCAAGGGAAGAGTGGCGCCGGCGCGTCGACGAGGTTTTCGAGGGGATGGAGAACCTATGAACGATTACGAGAAGCAGGCGCTCTATGCCGTCGCCAAGGTTCTCGATATGCGCATTGCCTGGATCAGGGGATTCCCGTACGCATCGGCCGCTGATAGTGGAGGCATCAATCCCCCCTGCGGAGCGACTCCGATGGCCACCCCAGCACGCCTTGAAAACCTGTTCGAGTTTGCTAGTACAGAATGCGCTGCTCGCTTGGAGGCCGAGGCCCTGCTGAGGGAACTGGTAGACCGATGGGATCACGGATGGACCGCAGAGATCATCGGCTCCATCGTCGAACGCGGACGCGCTTTTACTGGGAGGAAACGATGACTCACACCCCGGAGATCCTCAATATCGCCTGCCCAGCCTGTCATGCCGCACCCACCGCCCGGTGCTACGACAAGGTCAGGGACGGCAGTAAGCACAGGGATGTGCCGCACCAGGAGAGGGTCGCGATGGCCGAAGGGCGGGTGCATAACTGCACACCGTACGATCGCCAGGGCTGCCCCGCCTGCGAAAGGAAGATGGATTGAGCAGGATTGTATGTCAGTTCTCGTGTGGTGCAGCCTCGGCGGTAGCCACGAAACTCGTTCTCGGCAGCCATGACCCTCGGGATGTGCTGATCGTGAACGCTTTCATCCTGGAGGAGCACGAGGATAACCGGCGCTTCTTGGCTGACTGCGAGAAGTGGTTCGGCCATCCGATAACCGTCCTGCGCGACGAGAAGTATGGCGCCTCGACAGACGAGGTATGGAGACGAAAGAGATACATGAAGGGCCCGAACGGGGCGCCATGCTCTGGCGAGCTAAAACGCAAGCTCCTCAAAGCCGTTAGCCTTCCGGGAGACATAAATATCGTGGGTTTTACGCGGGAAGAGTGGGATCGGTTCGACGACATCGTCGGCAATTTCCCCGATGTGCAGTGGCGGGCACCGCTGATAGAACGCGACCTGGGCAAGGAAGACTGCCTCGCTATGGTCTACCGTGCAGGGATCGAGCTTCCTGAGATGTACCGGCGGGGATACGACAACGCTAACTGTATCGGATGCCCGAAGGGCGGCCAGGCTTACTGGCAGAACATCCGTGAGGACTTCCCAGAGCGGTTCGTGCAGATACAAGCCATCCAGGAAGGCATCGGGCCCGGCGCGAACTTCCTAAGGTTCCGCAGCGGCGCGCGCGAAAACGAGAGGATGAGCCTAGCCGATCTGCCGCCTGGGCGCGGAGACATGAAGCGGGAGCCGAGCTTTAATTGCTCGTTCTTCTGCGACCTGGCCGAGCAAGAAATCCGGAAAGTGTCCAGCAGGTGTCCAGATGGCACTTTTAATGCTGATAATAAAGGACTTATGGCGGAGAGAGTGGGATTCGAACCCACGGTACCTTGCGGTACACACGCTTTCCAAGCGTGCGCCTTAAGCCACTCGGCCATCTCTCCCGGTCTGTGAGCGCAACCGCGCGATTGCCGCGCTGGTCATCCACGCTCCACAAGGGCGCCTCCTTGACTTTACCATCTTGAATTTGCCCCCCGCAAAGATTCACGACCCCCACCCAGCCCGCACGGCGGAATCTGCTCCAGATCAGTTAAGGTGAACAAGAACCATGCCCTCCCGCGCCCCAGGCCCGCAGTTGTCCCCCACCGCGCGCTTCCGCAGCGAACTGGGGGCCCTGTTGCTGTTAGCCATCCCCGTCGTGATTTCCGAGCTGGGCTGGATGGCCATGTCGATCGTGGATACGATCATGGTCGGCCGTCTGAGCCCGGCTGCCATTGGCGCCGTAGGTATCAGCAGCGCCATCTTCTATACCCCCGCGCTGTTCGGCATAGGTTTGCTGCTGGGCCTCGATACCCTGGTTGCCCAGGCCTACGGCCGGGGCGACTTTGACGATTGCCATCGGGCGCTGGCCCAGGGAGTCTACCTGGCCATCGCCTACACGCCCATCGCCATGCTGATGGTGGGCTTCGCCCCTCATCTATTTCCCCTCCTGGGCATTACCGAAACTGTGCGCGCGCCCGCCCGGGAATACATTCAGCTGCTCAATTTGAGCGCCCTGCCGCTGCTCATCTACGTCGCGTTCCGGCGCTATCTGCAAGGCGTCGGCAAGGTAAGGCCCGTGACCTTTGCCCTGATCTCCGCCAACCTCGTCAACTGGTTCGGCAACTGGGCCCTGATCTACGGCAAGTTCGGCCTTCCCGCCATGGGCGTGCGGGGATCCGCACTCTCCACCGTTGCGGCTCGCATCTACATGGCTGGTGTATTGGTCTGGTGGGCCTGGAAGCATGAGCGCGATCGCGGACACCCGCTCTTTGCCCACTGGCCTGGCCTGCGGCCTGCGCAGTTCCGGCGGCTGCTCCTGCTCGGATGGCCGGCAGCTTCGCAATTGCTTTTCGAGGTAGGCGCCTTCTCCCTCGCTACTCTGATGGCGGGGCGTCTCTCGCCCGATATACTCGCCGCGCACCAGATCGTCCTGAATTCGGCCAGCCTCACCTACATGGTGCCCCTGGGCGTTTCCGCCGCAGCAGCTATCTCGGTCGGTCATGCCGTCGGGGCAGGGAATCGGCCCCTCGCCCGCCGCAACGGGT
This sequence comes from Acidobacteriaceae bacterium, assembly GCA_035695685.1. Lineage (GTDB taxonomy): Bacteria > Acidobacteriota > Terriglobia > Terriglobales > Acidobacteriaceae > PALSA-350. Next base: position 3,637 of record DASRRN010000651.1, read on the forward strand.
CCATGGCCATTGGCATTGGCACGGCCTTCATGGCCCTGGCGGCCACCGCCTTCTTAACCATTCCCAAAAGCCTGGTCCACGTGTACACACATGACGGCCAAACCGTTGCCGTCGGCGTTCGCCTGTTGGCAGTTGCCGCCGTGTTCCAGGTCTTCGATGCCATCCAGGGTGTCGGCACCGGAGCGCTCCGCGGACTGGGCAAGACCCGCGGCCCCATGCTGATCAACCTGGTGGCCTACGGAGTCATCGGCTTGCCCGTCGGATATGCCCTCTGTTTCAAAACCTCTCTCGGCATCTACGGGCTGTGGACCGGCCTGACCCTGGCGCTGATCTTTGCCGCCGCGCTGGTGCTCATGATGTGGCTCAAGCAGTCCAGAGTGGTTTGAACTTCGCTCTCTCGCTGACAGGAGCGCTGGCCCGCTTCAGACGTGCTTCAGGGGCTAAAGAGTCTGCGTGAGAACCTAGAAAGGAGCGCCGAGTTTGGTGGGAGCCCTCTGCTTCAGCAGAGGGGAGCAACGCTTCAGCGTTGCGGAAACGAGTTGGACTTTATGCGCTTTAGCGCTGGCCTCGAAAATCCAGGGCTAAACAGGCTGCGGAAAAAGGTCGAACAGGGGGCGAAACCCGTCCCCTCAGCGGCTAAAGCCGAACAGATTTCCAATCACTTACGGACGGCCTGAAGGCCGTCCCCTTCAAAGAATTCGGTTTTTCCGCAGCCTGCAAAGCCCGTTCTTTCGCAATGAACCGCTTTTCCGCTGGACTGAAGTCCAGCTCCCCCCTGCTGAAGCAGGGGGCTCCCACCGAACTCGGGAACGGCCGCGGATGCAGGCTTGGACTTTTGTCACTGAGATTGATTTACGGGTTACCTGGGCACCAACCTTCTAGTGGCTTGTGGGCGTTAGCCGATTGAAGCCCGGGCCCGGTGAGAGCCCGGACTCGACTACTGCGTTGTTTCCGTTGATCCATTGCTGGCCGCCTTTGCCCAGGGGGGCGATGTAGCGTTGTCCCGTTGTCGTGTCCACCGTCTCCTGCACGCCGTTGATGACGTCGTTAAAGCTGTCGTTCTGGAGGGCGCTGATCATCCCCTGCTCACGTGCATTTTCTGCATTTGTTGCGGCGATCGTCGCCCGCGTGGCGGCGTTGATCTGCTGGATTGCCTGGTTGTTCAACTGATTCTGCATGCTGAGCCACGCCGGGTTCATGACCAGGGATTCCCCGGAGTGTTGCAGCATCTCGGCCGCTGCGGCCGCCTGCGGCGATGGAGCGATCAGGCTGCCGAGCGCGACGACCAACCAGCTCGAGCCCGGCCCTCCGGGCCCCATCAGCGTCGTTTCCGCATACACGTAGGCGGACATTGGGGCGCCATTCCGGGTGCAGCTGTAGAAGGCTTCGCCGGCTGTTGTCCGTGTGATCCCGCTTGCCGCGGGATGATATTTGGGCGCCGGCGCATCGCTTTTGGTCAACTGCAATCCCTGGCACATGTGTGCAAACCGCGCCTGACCATATTTGGCCGCGAATACCTTGCCTGGGGCATACCCAGCCACACCTGGCCGCGGGGGCAGGAACGGGCCCGGCACCCTGTAGGGAGGCACGGTCGAGTCTCCGATGCGAAGGTTCGTCAGCCCGTCGGGGGAAGTCATGTCTACAATCATCCGGGCGTCGATCGTGCTGAAGCGAAACAGGCCGCCATAGGTCTTCCAGGCCTGCGGAACCAGGATGGAAAATGCCTTCTCACGGGTATCGCGCATGGCGACCCAGCTTATGCCGGTTGCTGCCTCAGCGCCAGCCGGCGCGCTCGCCCCAGCCACAGCGCCGACGCTGCCCGAGGGAGAACGATGGGCCCAATTGTAGGCAACTCCGAAAGCCACCAACACCAGAAAGAGCCCAGCGAATGCAACTTTTTTCACCTGCCACCTCCTATGCTGTCAGCCTAGAGCCAACGGTGTGACGGGCCGGTTCTCCTGTGTTCCTGATGCGTTGGCCAGCAAGGCATGGCTGCTGAATTTTGGGGATGGTTCAGCATCTCGACAGAAGTATATGCTCAGCACTCATGATGCGCTCAGCCGTTTGGCAGACTCGCAGCGGTGGGAAGCCGTCAAGCTCTGATGTCAACCTGCGAATTCCGTGTGCGTGAGAGCACGGCGAGCGCGCTATAGAGTCCGTCGGCATCCAGGTAGCAGCCCTGGAGGTGGCGGGTTCCGAGGGAGACGGCCGTGTGGCCATGGAGGATGCGGGTGTTATCGAACAGGACGAGATCGCCCGGCTTCCACCCGTACATTACCAGTCGTGCCGGTTCGCGGAGCAGCTGGGCCAGCTGACGATAGGCTGGGTAATACTT
>DASRRN010000652.1:0-6127 GCA_035695685.1 Acidobacteriaceae bacterium
CCAGGGGGATCTTAGGGTGAGCCATTCCGTTGGGATAGTAGATATAAACCTCGCGCCCGTTCATACGCAGTTCCTCTGGGGCGCAGGGAATCCCGATCAGCTGATCACGGGCTTGCCGCGTTGGAGCACTGTCCATGAAAACGACCAACAACCTGTTGGGCTCGATTCCTGTGCGTCCGGCAAAGGGATTCTTCGCAATCACTTTGCGCAGCTCAGAAGCAGTGCGCACGATGACCGAGGGGCGAAAGCCAAAGCTGGCTTCGATAGCTTTCTCCAGCCTGCGCGCCAGCGTCCCTGGATCCTCGCCATCCTCGCGAAAAACCAGGTTGCCGCTTTGGATATAGGTCTGTACATCCCGCAGCCCGAGCGAGGCGCATAGCGTCTTGAGCGCATCCATTTTGATCTTTTGGTAGCTGCCGAGGTTGACCCCACGCAGCATTGCGACGGCCATGGTTCCTCCAGTATGCACACCAAATCGATGTATGGTGAAGGAATGCAGGATCCCGTCTGGATAAAGTCGCTGCTAGGCGTGCACATCGCCGCCGGATCCACGGCTTTTCTGATGGCCCCACTCGCCTTGGCAACCGCCAAAGGAGGAAAAGGTGGTACCAGCACCTGGGCAACATGTTGGTTAGCTATATCGCGGCGTGGACTGCATTCAGCGTGACCACGATCGGCCGCTTGGTCCATGGCGGCTGGGTCATCTGGGTGCTGCCCACCGTCATTGGCAGTCCAGCCATTGCATGGACCACCGCCTATTACAAAAGAAAGTTCGCGCCCCGACCCAAAATCGGAATGGCTTCGAACGCTTGATGTCTTCAGCGATTATCTTTCGCGCTGCGTTACCCGCCGATGCCTATGCGCTCGCCGAACTATCGATCATGGCCGGAGATGGCCTCTACGAATTCCTGCTGGAAGAGATGGCGCCGAAACAGATGCTGGCCGGGCTGATGGCCCGCAGCATGAAGCAGGAAGCGGGCGGCTTCAACTGGCGCCATTGTTTTGTTGCCGACGACAAAGGTGTGGTGGGGATGGTCAACGCATTTCCGGCCGCCTGGCTGCGGGAGGAGGAACAAGACATCCTTCCCCAGGATCGGGTGCGGATCCTCGAACCGATTGACCAGGCGCAGGATTGGGAAAGCTTCCTGATCAATGGGGTCGCAGTTCGTCCGCCATATCGACGACAAAGGATAGGGAAGCGGCTCTTGGAGTGGGCCATCGAGCGGGCCAGGGAAGGCGGTTACGCCCGGCTCACTGCCAATGTGTGGGAAGATAATGTTGCCGGCCGTGGACTTTTCGAGAACCAGGGCTTTTGCCTGCAGACACGGGTCCAAGTAGCAGCACACACTGGGCTTAGCCATGTGGGTGGCAGCTTGCTGATGGTCCGGCCGGGGCTTACGTTTGGGTGATTCAGGCCGTTCGTTCACCGCCACGGAAGGGGAATTGTGGGTTTTCCTGTAACCGTTAAGCTCAACCTATGACTCCCCTGCTCAGTGCTTTCCGGAGGCCGCGCTCGCTACACGTTGCCCTGCTGACGCTCGGCGTCATCGCCTTTGGCTTCTCTCCTTCCCAAGCGCAGGTTTCTGTTGTCGCAGCAGCCAACAATAGTCCCGGGTTGCCCAGCGGACTTTCTCCCGTTTGCCAACTTGTAGTGGAAGGTTCTCAGTTGGCATTGGATGGCAATGGAACCCTCTTTCGCTCAGACGATCAGGCAAGGCATTGGCACCAGGTCAAACAGCAATGGGATGGGAAAGCAGTTGAGCTGTTGGGTATACCTGCTTTGACCTCTGCCCCGGGGAGCGGCCAGGCTCCGAGGTCGGAGGCTGATCAGGCGTTGTATGCTGCAGTTCTTCTGAAAAGTACCACCGCATTGCATTGGGTCAGCGTGGATCGGGGAAAGACGTGGAAACCCTCCACCCTCGACGACGTGCGGCGTAACGACGTTCGCTGGTCCGGCCAGTAACCACCTCCAAACGGCAACCAGCTGCAACACTCACTGGACGAGCCCGCCCTTGCGGGCCATTCTGGCCTGCAGCGGCGTCCAGATAAGCCGGTACGGTGTACTCTTGCGCACATTCGCAACCACAGTGGGACGAAAACAGGCAATGCAGGTGCCGCCTTCGCGGCGCACGCTCGGATAGACGATGCCCAGCGATCCAACCTCCATCAATTCAACCGTGAGTTGTTGTGATCGCACGTAGCTGGTGGGGCTTAGGGCCTCGTCCGCAACCCCTCGGAGGTCGTGGAAGGTGGCAGTGAAATCCGCCAGGTAGTCGTCGTACTGAATCTCTTCGCGCTCCTTCCAGTCGATCTCCGCGTATTCAATGCTCTTGTGAAAGATCACTTCAGCCTTGGCGGTCGCCAGCTCGAACGCGGCATACCAGGCGCCGCGCTCCGGGGTGGAGAATCGCCCCCCAAGCGGATGGGCGTGGGTAAAGGCCGCGTTGATCACGCGATAGTTAGGCACATCGAAGACGAGATCGTGAGCACTGATGCCCAGGCTTCCATTCTTCTCGGCCAGCAGTCGGGCATTGGTCGCATTGTCAAGCTCAAACACGATCTCTAGATCCTCGTCACTGGCGATACGAGTGAGCACGGAATCGTAGTTAGGGGAGTATTTGGCCGGTAACAATCGATGCGTATCGAACTGGCGTATGTTCGAAACCGGAACGGTGACCATGTCTAGCCGCCCCGGCGGGCGTCAAGCAGGCGGCGCAGCATATCCATAGCTGGCGTGCCTCCGCGCAGGATGTAATCGAGTGGCGTGCGGCCGGCAAAGATCGGGTTGGTATTGGGTAGTTGCATCCATTGGTCAGCCAGCCGCTGGCTGTAAAGGATGTTGAGCGACTTGAAGATGCCAATCAGATACGAAATGCGCCTCAGCTTGTCCTGGTCCAGGCTCTTGCCAGGGGTCCGGGGGTTCTTCTTGAGCTGATAGTAGGCTCCATTGGAGATGCCGCCAAGAAGTTCGCGTGCATCCTCGTCACGGACTTTCCAGTGTTCGACGATCTTGAAGAGCGCTTTCAAAGCGGACGCGGATAGGCGGCGACGCTCCTCGGCACGGGAAAGATCGGGCAGCACGGCCGCAGAGTAGCGGGTTTCGGGGTAGGCGAGAACGCCCGGGCGCGATTTAGGCATGGAATCCTGACTCTCCAATTATGGAGAATTATAACTCCATTAGTCCTTTACCAGGAAGTAGACTCCGGCAGTGATGGCGGCGGTGAGGAACACCCACGCGAACTGATACCAGTAAAAGAAGGGGAAGCCAAAAAGTGCAGGAGTCTCCCGTGCGTAGACCGCGGGGAACAGCAGCCCGATGGCCGGAAGGAGGAGAAGCCAATTCCAGTGGGCGCTGCGCTTCTTGCTGCCGATGTCGGCCATGCGAAGGATTATAGACTGATAGCATGAAGCGCCGAGTCATTGAGCACTATGAAGTAGTTCGCAAGCTGGGCGCCGGCGGCAGTGGAGTCGTGTATCTGGCCAACGACACGCTGTTGATGCGACCCGTAGTGCTGAAGATATTAAAGCGAGGCGCACTGACGATAGAGCAGATGCGGAAAACCGTGCTGCGCGAGGCGCGGCTGGCGTCTGCCATTGAACACCCAAACGTGTGCGCCATCTATGACGTGGGAGATTTAGAAGACGAAGCCTACATCGTTATGCAATACGTGCCGGGAGATTCGCTGGACAAGATTATCGCCAACGGCCCGGCCAGTGTTCAACTGGGGCTCTCCGTGGGCATTCAAATTGCGGACGGGTTGAGCGCAGCCCATCGATTGGGAATTTTCCATCGCGATCTGAAGCCCGGCAACGTGATGCTGACCGATGGTGGGGTAGTCAAGATTCTGGACTTTGGCTTGGCGAGAAGAATCTCGATCGCAGAGACCGAGTTCGATCCGGCCAAACCGCGTCGCGCCCAGGATGCGTCCAAACGCAAGTCGCGGATGACCTACACCGCGCATGGCGGCACCATCGCCTACATGGCGCCGGAGCAGTTCGTGACCGGACAAACCAGCGTGCAGAGCGATATCTTCGCCGTGGGCGTGACCCTCTATGAATTGTTGAGCGGCCGCCATCCGTTCGTGCGGCCGGAGGCGGAAGAGTTTCAGAGCGTGCGCGCGATTCAATTTGCGGAACCGCAACCGCTTATCGAGTGCTGCCCCCAGGTGCCCGTCGAGCTGGCTAGTGTGATCGCTACCTGCCTGCAGAAAACACCCAGTGGACGCTACTCCTCCGCCGCAGATCTGCGGGAAGCGTTGCGAACTATCATGAAGACCATGCAGCTCGAAACCGGCATTTTGCCCGGCGATACTGCGACCAACTTGCATGTGCCCGCTGCCGAGCGCGAAAAGCGGACAACCGGATTTCTTTCCCTGCTGGCGGAGCGCTTTCGCGAATCAGCCGATGTGCAGCAAAAGCAAAATACCATTCTCGTTCTCCCCTTCCAGAATTTCGGACAGACGGGTGAGTCGCCGCTGTACGGCTATGCGCTGGCGGACGCGATTGCAGCCCGGCTGGCCCGCATGTCTTCGCTGGTGGTGCGGCCTTCCAGTTCGTTAATGCAATTGCCCGTGCCCGTGCAGCAAATGGATCCATTGTCGGTGGGAAAAAAGCTGCTCGTGCAGTGGGTGCTTGCGGGTAATTTCATGCGCTCTGAAAAGGGGTTCGATCTCAACTGGCAGCTGCTGGATGTGGCAGGGCAGAGCGTGCGCGCCGGCGGCACCATTAGCGTGCCTTCCTTCGACCTGATCGCAGTCCAGACCGAGATTTGCAACGAAGTGTTCGCGACGCTGCAGGGGCTGGGAAAGCTGCAGCAGAACGGGGAGGCGACCCGCAGCGCGCCGATGGCCGAAGCCTTGTCGGAGGAATATCTGCAAGCCAGGGCGCTGCTGTCGTCATTCATGTCGCGCTCCGGCGCCCGGAGCGATTTGGACAAGGCGCGGGAGATGTTCGAGAGCGTGGTAGCGCGTGACGCGGAGTTTGCTCCGGGATGGAGTGGGCTCGGCATTACCCACCTGCAATATGTGCGCCACGGCTTAGGCGGGCAATTGCATTTGCTGGCCGCGCGGCGCAGCTTCGACCGCGCGCTCGAAATCGATCCGGGGTCGATCGAGGCCAATCTTTATCGCGTGTACATGCTGCTATCACGGGGCGAGAAGGAAAGCGCGCGTCATGGCATCGAGCACCTGCTATTGACCGCGGATAATAACTGGAACGTGCACCTGGTGGCTGGCCAGACTCTGCGCCTCGATGGGATGTACGAAGAAGCCCTGCAGCAGTTCAACCGTTCCCTGCAACTGAACCCCTCAAACGCGCCCATCATCTATAACCACCGCGCACGGGTGTACCAGTATCAGAACCAGTTGGAACTGGCAGAGGAAGAGCTGCAGAAGGGACTGACACTGGAGCCGAGGCATCCTTTGCTGCGCACCTCGGTCGCCTACCAGAGAATGCGCCAGGGAGATATGCAACAGGCCATCAGTATCCTGGAAGCGGTGATCCATGACGATGAGAGCATGCGCATTGCCTTCCCTACGCTGGCCTTGTGCTATGTGCAGGTAGGGGAGCGGGAGCGGGCCACGTCGCTGATCGAAGAAGATTCGCTGTCCGCGGCTGAGGCGGATAGCGAGATGGCTTATCGCCTGGCGACCTACTTTGCAGTAGAGGGGGATGAGAGCGAGGCCCTGCACTGGCTGCGGCGCGCGATCTATCTGGGCAATGAAAACTATCCCTGGTTCTCAAAAAACCCGGCCTGGAACAGACTGCACGGGCACGTGGACTTCGAACGCATCCTGGAAGATCTGAAGAAGAGCCACCGGGTTAACCAGAAGACCTGGCGGCGCCTGCTCGAGAGGGTGCCCAGAGAGAAGCTTGCCTAGGGCTGGATAAACAGCAGGTCCCGCCACTACGCTACCGGTCGGAGGCTGTGACTTTTTTAATTTCCCTTGTAGTCTGTGGCCGGAAAGCTCCGAAGAGCACCTGCCAACAAACATCGCCGGGGTCCTTCGACTCCGCGCCATAAAACCCTCTGTTATGCGATAGATCTGCGAGGCGCTTCGCTCAGGATGACGCCTTTCTGCAGGGGACTGAAAAACATCTGGTCGGGTGCAAAAAACACGAAAAGATC
>DASRRN010000653.1:0-15097 GCA_035695685.1 Acidobacteriaceae bacterium
CAGCGTCGAATTATAGGCAGTATTCGTTGTGCCCTGGCTGAGTGTTGTGGTGGTGATGGTGATGGGCGTGGGCGGCGGGGTGCTACCGCCTCCGCCACACCCCATCATCCATTGAGAGAAAACCAATCCGCAGACTATGCCAAGCGAACGCAACCTCATAATTGCTCCTGTTTCGTTTCAGACTTTTGTTATGGATCGTTCTGATTGGTAAAGCGCAGATGAGTGAGAATTGGGATCATCTCTACCAAAAAAAATTAACGAGGTTCCGGTGAGATGGGGGGGACTTCAGCGGCGCTCAATGAGCCACGCATTTGTGGCAATGATGGTATTCAAGAATGCTACCCGGCGCCCGTCTGGTGAGGGAACCGCCCAGCCGTGGATGTCTCCCAGGGATTGGAATCGGCCATCCAGATAGACGTAGAGCAATTGATTACCCACCGTTGTGTCCACAGACACGAACCAGCCGTGGCCATCGGCGGCCCAGACCAGGCCACGCAAATTGGTCATGCCTGGCAGAATTACTTCGCGCTCATGAGGCTGATTCGCCTTCGGCTCCAACGACACCACGCGAATGCGCGCATCGCGCGAATCATGGTTGGGAATGGCTACCTGTGTACCGTCAGGAGAAACATCCCAGTCCCCAAGAACCTCGACAGACCACTTGGTGCGAGCCAGTTCCTGGCCCTTACCCCGCACGGCATCCAGATCGTAGTACGTGCGTGATTCGCCGGGTACCGTGGTCCTTAGCACACATCGCTTACCGGCGCCCAAGGCGCAACGAAACTCATCCAACGGTCCACCGATGGGAACCTCCTGCGGGTTCCCACCTTCGACTGGCACGCGCATCAATTTGGAGGACCCCGGTCTGTAAAACCACGGCTGATAGCTTTCACGTGGTCGCGCGTCATAGAGCACAAAGTGGCCATCCGGCGACAGTTGAGGCAGCATCTCTGTCATCGGAGTGGCGACGATGACCTCGGGTGTTCGCTGGTCGATACCTTGTTTGAAGATGTCATAACCGCCCCTGCGATTTGACTCGAAGATCACGTCACGACTGTCCGCCGTCCATGCATGTGGAAAGTTTGTTTGCTCGTCCAAAGTTAACCGGCGGACATTGCTGATGCGTGGCGCAGATTGATTAAAGTCCCCCACGAAAACGCTGTTTTGCGTGGACCGCATGAGGGTCAACGCTTGCTTTCCATCTGCTGCGACACTTAGGCCAAGCAAGGTAGTTGTATCGTCGCCCGCCAGGGACGCGACCTTGCGCGGTTCTCCCTGCAGCGCACCGGTCGCCAGGTCGGTCTTCATCTCATACAGACCATGAGAAGAGGTGAAGTCTTCGTTGTCCCACCGCAGGAACATCACGCGGCCGTCCGGCAACGCCGAAGCCGCACTCATCAATAGATTGGGCGATTCGACGGCAACCTTTCCCGTGGATAGCTCCACCGATTCGTACCGATACTGATACTGATGTTGATCGAAGTGTCGCCGTTGAAAGGCTAATCGGCGTCCATCGGGGGACCAGAACACGATTGGGAATGTATCGTGATCGGCGCCGGCGACGACTTTTCGCGGCTCTCCGCCATGCATTCCGGTCACCCATATTTCCGACCAATCCTGGCTTAGGAACGCGACCTGAGTTCCATCTGCCGAGGGAATCGCCCCACGAGCGTGCGTTCGCAGCGGCCTGGGGTCTGCTCCGGCGGTCGAGATCAGCCAAATGCTCGGAATGTTCGTCGTCGTCGAGAACCCGCTCGCGACCAACCTTGTACCATCCGCGAACCAGGCGAGACGATCCACAAGATAATCACCCGGCGAGGACAGCGTCCTGGTGTCACCATTCTGAATGGTTCGCAGAAAGATTCCGTCGACGTTGGCGTAGGCCGCCAATTTTCCATCCGGAGAGATCGCGGCGGCGGTCGCCCTGTTTTCCGGAATCAGGGTTGTGATCTGACGAAAGGTGGGAGCTCTCTCTGTAACCTGAGCTTGTTTCCATCGCCACCCGGCGAAACACGCGGCCAGCAACAATACTGCCGCGATTACCCACTTCCAAACATTCGGACGTAGATCTGGGTGGACTTTGCGCGCGCTCTGTAATTCCCTTAAAGTCCGCACGACCTCTCCCGCGGTAGGACGCGCGGAAGGATCCTTGGCCAGCATGGTTCGAACCAGAAGATCGAGGCGCGCCGGCACATGAGGATTGAAGGAGGAAGGCGCAACCGCTTCTTTCTCGAGAATGCCTTGTGCGGTATCGAGGGGAGAGGCCGCTGGAAAAGCATGTCGTCCGGCCAGCAACTCGAAGAGAACCAAGCCGAGGGAGAAAACATCGCTTGCCGGTGTCATAGGCTCCGCACGAGCCTGCTCGGGAGACATGTACCGCAGCGTGCCAAGCGGAGGGCCAAATCCCAGTGCGATCGTTTCCGTCGTCACTTTGCGGGCCAAACCGAAGTCGAGCAATTTCACATAGTGGTCGGGACGCACGAATATGTTCTCGGGTTTGATGTCCCCGTGAATCACGCCACTGGCATGGGCTGCCGCCAGGGCTTCGGCAATTTGCAAACCGATGGCCAGCACTTCCGGTAGTGGCAATGGCTTCCTGCACACCTCTCGAAGAGGTTTGCCTTTCACCAGTTCCATGACGATCGCGGGTGTAGACCCGGATTGAACTACCTCGTGAATGGTCACGATACCGTGGTGGTTCAGGGCCGAGGCAGCCTTGGCCTCGCGTGTGATCTGCTGCGGATCCAACCCCGCAAGTGTTTCCGACGTGAGGAATTTGAGTGCGACCAATCGGTCCAGGTCGGTGTCTTGAGCCGACCAGACTTCCCCCATACCGCCCCGCCCAATCAATGCCACGGTGATGTAGCGTCCGAGGCGCTGGCCCGGAACAACTGGGCTCGCACGGGATTCACCACTAAGCGAACTGAACAGAGGCTCACTCAGAAAGCCGTTTGCGGCTTCGTCTTCTCTCAGAAGCTCTTCCACCGCTTTGCGGAGCAGTGTACTTTCTCCGCAAGCAGCGTCGAGCACGGTCACGCGCTCACCTCCGGATTTTTCCCGGGCAGCGTGAAACACGTCGAAAAGCCGATTCCATTCCTCGGGTGTCATGCAAAACTGCTGGCGGGACCCTCGGGACGCAATTGCCCTTTCAGCCAAGCCCTGGCGACAACCCAGTCCCGTTTTACGGTGATCGGAGAGACTTTCAGAACCTCTGCGGTTTCTTCTGTTGAGAGCCCGCCGAAGTAGCGCAGCTCCACCACCTGGCGCTGGCGCGAGCTCATTTTCTCCAGCTGGTCCAGGGCGATGTTTAAGGCCATGAGTTCATCCGCCTGCTCGTAGGACAAGCCGGCATAGTCTTCCACATCCGCCTGGTCTTCGAAACCGCGTTTCAGCGCTCGTTTGCGCCGCGCATGATCGATCAATATTCGCCTCATGACTGAGACGCTCACCCCGATAAAATGGGCGCGGTTCTGCCAGTCTCTGGCTTGATCCCCTACCAGCCGCAAATACGCCTCGTTGACAAGGGCTGTCGGCTGAAGCGTATGACCGGGGCGTTCGTTTCGTAGCTGGAGGCGGGCGAGACGGCGGAGCTCGTCGACGACCAGAGGAATCAGCTTATTGGCTGCCCCTGAATCGCCTGACCTCATTTGCTGCAAGAGTACGGTGACTTCGCCATTTGGTCCCGCCTGCATTGGCCGCCCTCATCGTAGGCCCCGAAGTATATCACCAAAAAATCGCGGATGCCTGATCCCCTTTGCTGCTCTTTTGCGCTTTATAGATGGGATGCTTGCAGCGATCTCCGACCGGGGCTAGGACGTTCGTCTACCTGAGCCGGCACATGTGCAGGTTGTTCTCGCTGACCAACACTGCTAAGAGAAAATGCTCTAAGCTGTTCTGCGTGCGAAAACTATTGGTTTTTCTGCTACTCGTTGCCGTTGGCTCAACATGGTCCCCGGCCAGTGATCAGTCCAGCGCTAAAGCAGCCGGCGTGGATCAGGAAATTCTGTCGCAAATCCCGCAGCGGATGAAGTCTTTCATCGATCGGCAAATTGTCGCCGGAGCCGTTACCCTTGTGGCCCACGGCAGCGACGTGGTGGAATTCGACGCGACCGGCATGGCCGATATAGCGGCCGGACATGCGATGCGGAAAGACTCCATTTTCCAGATCATGTCGATGACCAAGCCGGTCACCGCAGTCGGGATCATGATGCTGGCCGAAGAAGGCAAACTTGCCCTGCGCGACCCCGTCGATCTGTATCTGCCCGAGTTCAAGGACCTGCGTGTGGCCACCACGGTTGGCCCGGACGCGGCACGCATGGCCATCCCGAACCATGCCATCACTATCCGCGACCTGCTCACGCACACCGCAGGCATCCAGGACTATCCGCCGCCCGCCATTCGTGACTACCCGCAAACCATGAGTGTTCCCCTGGCCGAGGTGGTGAAGCAGTTAGCCAAACAACCACTGCTGTTTCAACCGGGCACACAGTGGAGTTACTCGAGCCCCGGGATTGAGATTCTCGGCCGCATCATCGAGGTCTGCTCCGGCGAGAAGTATGTGGACTACATTACAGAGCACATACTGCGGCCGCTGGGCATGAACGACAGCTTCTTCTTTCCGCCGCCCGACAAGATCGAGCGGATCGCCATGGTCTACGCGCACAAAGATGGAAAGCTGGTGCCTGCCCCGGGAAGCATCCTGGGAGGGGACCCGGCCAAGCATCGCCAGGGGGCCATCTTTCCGGCACCAGGATGGGGCCTCTACTCGACCGCGGAAGACTTGTTGCACTTCTATCGCATGATGCTCAACGACGGTGTGTACGAAGGCCACCGCTATCTGTCGCCCTTCTCCGTGCACGTGATGACTGAGCCACACACCACCGGCATCCAGCCGGTCGGATGGATGCGCGGATCAGATTATGGGCTCGCCTGGGAGGTGGTGACCGACCCGCTGGGCGAGCTTGCGGGACACTCGATCGGTACCTACGGTCACGGCGGCGCGTTTGGGACCCAAGGTTGGATCGATCCCAATAATGACCTGATATCCATCATGCTGATTCAAGGCTCCGACGGGGGCGCCGAGAGCATGACGAATGTCTTCCTCAACATGGCGGAGTCCAGCGTCGGCAAGTAAGGTTTCTACCCGGTACTTTACAGGGGATTCAAGGGCTGCCCCACAGGCGAGACAGGGGCAGGCAGGTTTAAGTGCTTTCTCACCGTCGCATTCCCGCAACATGCGACAATGGAATTACCCGCATGAAACCTGAGTCGCTCTCCGTGGACCTGGAATCACTCTCTGTTACGCCGGAACTTCTGGCTCAGCACAGTATCACACCCGAAGAGTACCGACGGATCGTTGCTGCCCTGGGGCGTCCTCCGGGACTGACTGAGCTGGGCATTTACAGCGTGATGTGGAGTGAGCACTGTTCCTATAAGTCTTCCCGCGTCCACCTGAGGCGGTTGCCGACGCGCAGCGAGCGCGTGGTACAGGGACCGGGAGAGAATGCCGGTATCATCGACGTCGGCGACGGCTGGGCCTGTGCCTTCAAAATCGAGTCCCATAACCACCCCTCCTTCATCGAGCCTTTTCAGGGAGCTGCGACCGGCGTCGGCGGCATCCTGCGTGACATCTTTACCATGGGCGCCCGGCCACTCGCGGTCATGGACTCGTTGCGTTTCGGGCCCATCTGCGAAGAGGAGCTGGGCAGCGGTGGATCGGCCTCTGCGGTGGTCCACAAGAACCACTCTTTGCTCGAAGGGGTGGTCAGCGGGATAGCGGCTTACGGAAATTGCTTCGGGGTGCCCAACCTCGGTGGTGAGACGCGGTTCGACGCTTGTTATTCGGGCAATCCGCTGGTCAACGCCTTTGCTTTAGGCCTGGTCAGGCGGGACGAAATCTTTTATGCCAAGGCGTCCGGCATTGGCAATCCGGTAATTTACGTGGGCGCCAAAACGGGGCGCGACGGTATCCACGGCGCCACCATGGCCAGCGAGGAATTCAAAGAAGGCGCGGAGCAGAAACGGCCCAACGTGCAGGTGGGCGATCCCTTCATGGAGAAACTGCTGCTTGAGGCCTGTATCGAGGCTATGCGCACCGGCGCGGTCGTGGGCATCCAGGATATGGGGGCGGCCGGGCTCACCTGCTCCACGTGCGAGATGGGCGCCCGCGGGGGCGTGGGACTGGCAGTGGAGCTGGACCACGTGCCCCAACGGGAATCAGGCATGTCCGCCTATGAAATCATGTTGAGCGAAAGCCAGGAGCGCATGCTGCTGGTGGCCGACAAAGATCGCGAAGACGAGGTTATTCGGGTTTTTGAAAAGTGGGGACTGGACGCGGTCATCGTGGGCGAGGTGATCGCCGAACCCAGGTTGCGCATCCTGCACCATGGCCGGCTGGTCGCGGATATTCCTAATCAGTCGCTCACCGACGATGCTCCGCTGTATCACCGGCCGGTTGGGACGTGGAAAGCGCCTGTTGGCCTCAGCCCCCCGCCGGAAGTGCTGGATGAGCTTACGTTCTATGAGGAGACGCTGAGCGGCGCCACCCGTTCCGCCACCAACTATGCGGATGAACTGCGAGCCTTGCTGGCATCCTCGAATATCTGTTCCAAGAGCTGGATCCACGAGCAATACGACTCGATGGTACAGACCAACACGGTGCAGGGCCCGGGCGGCGAAGCCGGCGTGATGCGGATCAAGGGCACGGGTCGCGGGGGCACGGATCGCAAGGGCACGGATCGCGGGCTGGCCATGGCGCTTGATGGCAATGAACGCTGGTGCTATCTGGATCCCAAGCTGGGGGCGTCGCATGCTGTCGCCGAGGCTGCGCGCAAGGTTGCCTGCACGGGCGCGACGCCGGTAGCGGCAACCAACTGCCTTAATTTCGGCAACCCGGAAAAGCCGGAGATCATGGCCCAGCTTTCGCTGGCGATCGATGGAATCTCCGCGGCCTGTCTTGCTTTGGGAACCCCCATTACCGGGGGCAATGTTTCGCTGTATAACGAGACCCGCGGCCAGGGTATTCATCCTACCCCGGTGATCGGAATTGTGGGCATCCTCGATCAGGTCCGCAAAGCGGTAGGATCAGATTTTCAGCGGGCCGGCGACGCGGTGCTGCTGATTACTCCTGCCTCGGTTCCCCCGCTGGAAGAGCGCATGCAGGAGTTCGGCTCCTCAGAGTACGCCAGAAAGGTTCTCTCCACGTTGTGGGGAACGCCGCCCAGGCTGGATCTGCAGGTAGAGGCCGGGCTGCAGCGGTGCCTGGCCGAGCTGGCAGAGCAAGGCCTCATGCATTCAGCGCGTGATGTTTCCGATGGAGGACTTGCCGTTGCTTTGGCCGAAGCATGCTTTTGCCATGGAATCGGACTGCGCGCGAATCTTTCCAAGGCGCCTGATTTGCCGGCCGAATGGGATCTTTTCGGCGAGACGGCCACCCAATGCGTCATCAGTTGTTCCAAGTCATCGGTGGCCCAGGTCGAAAGGCTGGTTAGAAACTATCCCGGCCTGATGGTAGCAACCCTGGGAGAAACAGTCACTGATCTCTTTGAGCTGGCGGTGGACAGCCGGGTGCTGATCCGGGAAAAGGTTTCCGGCTTGCGGAATGTTTGGTCAACAGCATTGGCAGCGGTGTTGCGCAATGATCTGCCGGTAGCAAACTAAGGGCCTGGAGAGTAAAGACCATCGAGCATTTCGATAAATTGCGGGAAGAGTGTGGTGTGGTCGCGGTGCATGGCCACGCCGACGCTGCGCGGCAGGCATATCTCGCCCTATACGCACTGCAGCATCGCGGGCAGGAATCCGCGGGGATCGCCACGGCCGACTATACCAACCTTTACAACATCAAGGGGATGGGCCTGGTGGCCGACATCTTTAGCGATGATGTTCTTTCCAAATTGCCCGGCGAATTGGCGATTGGGCACACCCGTTATTCGACCACCGGGGACTCGGCGTTGCTGAACGCGCAGCCCATCCGGGTGGACTCGACACGGGGCCTGATTGCCATCGCGCACAATGGCAACCTGGTGAATCTGGGGACGCTGCGCACACGCCTGGAGCGGGAGGGCGCCTACTTTCAGACCACCAGCGACTCAGAGATCATCGTGCAACTGATTGCCCACTCCAATGCCAACTCGCTCATTGAGGCCATTGGAGACTCACTGCGCCAGGTCTCGGGTGCTTTCTCGATCGTGATGATGACCCGCGACCGCGTTTTCGCCGCCCGCGATCCTTATGGCTTTCGGCCGCTCTCTATGGGGCGCATCAGCAATCCGGATGGACCCGACACCGTGGTGTTCGCCTCGGAGACGTGTGCGTTTGACCTTCTGCGCGCCAAGTACGAGCGCGATGTGCGGCCAGGCGAGGTGGTGATGGTGACGCGCGACGGTGTGTTTTCGGTGCAATACGCGACCGGCATTCGACAGGCGAGCTGCATTTTCGAGCATGTGTACTTTGCCCGGCCCGACAGCCGAATCTTCGGCCGCTGGGTACAGGCGAGCCGGGAACAGATGGGGCGCCGCCTTGCGCGCGAGTCTGGAGTGGATGCCGACCTGGTTGTGCCCGTTCCCGACTCAGGAGTGACGGCGGCCCTGGGATACGCCGCGGAGAGTGGGATTCCTTTTAACTTCGGGCTGATCCGGAATCACTATGTGGGGCGCACGTTTATTGAGCCGGAGCAGCGGGTGCGCGATTTTGGGGTGAAGCTCAAGCTGAATCCGGTGCGCAATCTGCTGGAGGGTAAGCGGATCATCCTGATCGACGACTCGATTATCCGCGGTACCACCAGCCGCAAGATCGTGCGCATGGTGCGCTCGGCGGGAGCGCGAGAGGTGCATCTGCGCATTAGCTGTCCGCCGACCATCTCTCCTTGTTATTACGGAGTCGACACGCCGAATAAGAGCGAGCTGATTGCCGCCAACTCGTCGGTGGAGGAGATTCGGGAGTTCATCGAAGCCGATTCGCTTAGCTATCTTTCGCTGGAAGGCCTGGAACAGGCTTGCGACGGGGGCGAAGGCAATCAGTATTGCACTGCGTGTTACACGGGTGAGTATCCGACGCAATGGGTGGACGTGGCGGAGATTCTTCCTGCCACCGCTGCCAGCCGCTAGGTTGGGGTTATTGTGGCATGGCAAGCCTTAAAGAGGTTGTGTGAGAACCTGGAAAGGAGCGCCGAGTTTGGTGGGAGCCCTCTGCTTCAGCAGAGGGGAGCAACGCTTCAGCGTTGCGGAAACGAGTTGGACTTTGATTATGCGCTTTAGCGCTGGCCTCGAAAATCCAGGGCTTTACAGGCTGCGCTTTTTTCTCTGCCAAGTAGGCGTATCGGTCCTGCTTTAACGGGGTTCTGAACCATAGATAGATGCGCAATGCATTTCGTGCAGGATTGCCCTTGCAGGGGCTGAAGCCCAATTCTCTTTTCCTCCTTTACGGCACGACTGAAGTCGTGCCCTGATACAAAGCAAAACCCAAAACTGAAGCTCGATAAACCATACCCAGGATCGAGAAAATGTAGAAACTCCAGCGCCCGACGAAAGTCGTAGACCACAGGCGTGCCAAACGATTTATCGTTCGATCACCTTAGGTACTTTGAAGAAGACTCCGTCCGTATCCGGAGCACAAGCCATAACCTGCTCCCGGCTCAACGATGGTGCAATTTCGTCTGGCCGCAAGTGAAGCGCCACTGTCTCCAGCGCTCTACCCTCCATTACCTGGTCGGCAACCTGCGCCATGGGCGGCACAGAGGATGTGTCCAGCTCGTTGAGCTGGGCGAAGTAGTCGAGAACGGAATTTAGATCGCGCAACATCCGCGCCTTCTCGCTAGCCGTCAGTTCCAGATTCGCGAGTTCGGCAACACGGTCGACATCCTGCTCGGAAACGCTCATAACTATGCAGACTTGGAAAAATCAATCGCCCACGAATTGCCGCGGCTGGAGAAGCAGCAGAAGGCGGTTTCGTAAAGCAGTGAGAAATCACTCACCAAAGTCGCCTCACGCATGTAATCCCAGTCGATTTTCGCTTTCAGCGGCTTGATCAAGCGGCAGTAGTAGGCCTCAAGCTCATCATCGGGAATTTCTTGCAGCATCTCTTCTTCACAACGGAATGCGAGCGTTGCCGCCCCGGTGAGGCCCGGCCGAAACGGCATATGCATCACTTCCAGGTGCGGCAGCTTGGGCCGGGGGCCAACCAGGCTCATGTCGCCACGCAACACGTTGATCAGCTGGGGAAGCTCATCCAGTTTGTACTTGCGCAGGAACCCCCCGAATCGCGTCACCCGCGGATCGCCTCGTTTAGTCAGAGACGGACCGTCTTCCTGGGCATCGATCGCCATGGTCCTGAACTTGAACACGGTAAAGAGAACCCCGTCCCGTCCAACCCGCTTCTGGCGGAAGATCACCGGACCCGGAGACTTATAGCGGACAAGCACGGCAGCCAGCAAGAGTAGAGGCCAGAAGAGCAGGAGCGCCACCAGAGCAAAAGACAGGTCGATGCAGCGCTTGATTGCCGAAACGCTCCAAGCGCTGGGCTCAGCGTAATAAGCTGTGGGATCTTGCGGAACGGCACAAAACGGAGGAAATAAAGTCGTCGAATGACCATTTCCCTCAGGGACCACATCGTTCCAAAGCAGAGCCGCACTGGGCTGCGGGGGAGCAAAGCTAGTGTCCATGCGTTTTTAAAGACCTGTCCTAAAATTTTGGAGCTTTTGCCGAATGCTCGTTCAGGGTCTTGTCGATCAAGTTTTGTTGCTAAACCGATGCCTTACGGCCTGCTGCAATTCTTTATCTTAGACACTTGCTTCTCTGACCGAGGTGGCGAATACCTAGCCAACTGCGGAACAACTGGGTCCAGATCACCGTTCAAAAGCGATCTGGCGGCGAGGGCAAACTACCGACGCCGGCTATTTACACGGATGAACCCGTGGGCAAAAAGGATGTTGCGTGCGGGCCGAACTTTTCTCGATTCAGCCTTTTAACCAAAATAACAGTATTTGGGCTCCGGCGGTACCCCATCACTGATGAGGAGCGAAATTCCCGGTCTCGTTGCGCCCGCAGGAACCAACACCAGCATATTCTAAGATTTACACGAGACGAAAATACTAAATTCGTTTTAATGAAAAGAACCGTTGTTCAAGGCGGGTGGCGCCTAGTCGGCCCCGGTCCGTACGTCCTCTTGCTGCATGACGGTCCGGTCAATGGCGTTGAGCCGGGGCGCTCCGGGCCCTTTGATGACCCGCTTATCGCGACTCAGGTAAAATTCGGCGATTTTAAGCAGACAACGGGCCGCGACTGCTCCCCGCACCAGAAACTTTAAGAACCGGCTTTTCCCGAAATAGTCATAATGCTCGTTGAAGTCCACCATCGCCTTGTGCTGTTCGATGATCTTCTTCCTGGGCATCTGGTTGATGCTTTGGCTGCCGTAGTGAGTCACTTCGGCACTTGGGGTGTAATAAATCTTGCACCCATTTCGCTTCAGCATCAGGTTGTACGCCAAATCGACCTGGAAATGAGGCAGGCGTTCATCAAGCATGCCATAGGTCTCCCAGGTTTCACGGCGCAGTACGTAGGCAGTCGTGCCCAGGCTCTCAACCTGCTGTTCTCGCCCATAGTCGAAGGCGCATGCATAGTATTCCCTGGACACCTGGCCATGGGGAAAGAACTTGTGCCAATTCAGACCCTGGAGAATCATGGTCCCAAGGCCGGCAAAGCTGCGCACGCATGATTGCGTGGTTCCATCGGGATTCAGTAGCCGCGGACCGCATGCCGCAGCCTCCGGATGAGCATCCATAAATGCCACCAGCACCTTGAAAACATTGCCCAGAAGTTTGGTGTCGCTGTTTAGCAAGCAGGCGTACCGGGCGCGCGACATTTTCATGCCCAGGTTATTATTTTTGGAATAAAGCAGGGGTTTTTTGTTCCGCACCAGGTTGACTTCGGGAAAGGCCGACTCGACCATCTCCGGACTTCCATCCGATGAGCCATCATCGATGCAGATCACCTCGAACCGGATGCCCGCGGTATAGCGGTAAATGGAGGCTAAGCACTGCCGCAACAATGCGTTGGTGTTGTAGTTGGGAATGATGATGGTCAGGTCGAGCAACGAATTCATCAATCTTTCGAAACCTCAGGGACTTCTATTCGGATGGGGGAACTTCACGTGCGGGAATCCCGGCAACGGTTGCATTTGCGGGCACGGACCGCAGCAAAACAGAATTCGCGCCCACCTTCACATTATCGCCTAAGCATATCCCTCCGAGCACCTTTGCACCGGCTCCAACCACCACATAGTCACCAAGTTCCGGCCTGAGAGACAAGTCATAGCTCATATCGATCTGCCGTGCCCCCAGAGTGACACCCTGGAAAATGGTCACACAACTGCCTATTTTGGATGCACCAATCACGGTCCCTGAAGTATGGGGAAAGAATATACCGGGACCAATCGCGCACCTGGGTGAGATCTCTATGCCAAAGATAATTTGATTCAAGTAAGACAATAGATGGGCGAGTGCGGGGATACCGTCCAGCAGGGCCGCCCGGCTGAAGCGGTAAAGGACAATGGGCAAAAACCTGGGATGGAGTAGTCTGCACAAAAATCGGGGCAAGGAAGCTTTGGTATCGGGCCCGCCACTCAGCTCCAGTTGGCGCTCCAAATCTGCATAGAGCAGCGACTTTAGCATTTGTTTCAGGCCTTCATCAGGCCGCGTTCGATCAACTCCCGATTGGCGCGGTCCAAACCGTCTTCTGCGCCGTTTTTGGCAATGGGTTGCGTTTTCACCCAGCGAACAAAACGCGCAACACCTTCTTCCAGCGTCACTTTGGGCGAGAAGGCTAATAGCTGCCCTATTGCTGACATGTCCGCGTAGTTGTGCCGAATATCGCCCAAGCGATATTGACCGGATACGACGACCGGTACATCGGCATCATGGAATTCCCGCTTGAGGCTTTGAGCGATCGTTTGCACGCTCATCTGTGCACCCGATCCAACGTTCAGGGTCAGGCCATCCCCCCCGGCCGATGACAAGCCCAGCGCCATCGCCTCAGCAACGTCGGACACATGGACAAAATCCCGGCTTTCCTGACCATCCTCGAACAAAAGGATCTCTTTGCCCCGCCGAATTCGATTGGAAAAGATGGATAGGATGCCGGTGTACGGATTGTTCAGTGACTGGCCTTCTCCATAAACGTTCTGCAGCCGGAAGATCAGGAAAGGAATTCCGAGTGCGTTGGCTGCGATCCGTAGCAGATCTTCCTGGGCCAGCTTGGTGGCTGCATAAACCGATCCCGGGCTGGTCCGGGCGGTCTCAGGTGTGGCTACCGGGTAAATAGCGCCGTGGCACCGGGGGCAGGGCGGCTCCCATTGACCCGCCTGCAGACTGTCCAGGCTGCGCATCAAGGGATAGACCGGGCCGCAGCGAGTGCATCGGTAGGCGCCTTCACCATAAACTGAGCGGGAAGAGGCCAGTATCAATTTTGCGACGCCGTGGCGGTCATTAGCCAGCACGTCGAGAAGCAGCGCAGTTCCCAGCACATTCGTGCTGGTGTAGTCGCCAATCCTATACATGGATTGGCCGGTTCCGGTTTCCGCTGCCAGATGGACCACCGAAGTGATATCGCGCAAGGCCTGAACCCAGTCCCGGCGTTGGCAAACGTCGCCCCGCATTATCTCGACGTCGTGCTTCTCAAGCAGCGCACCCAACTCGGGCTGCGGATCGACACCATGGACTTGCGGGTTCAGGTTGTCCATCAGGCGCACCTTCATGCCGCGCCGGACTAATGTCTGGGCGAGGGCCAACCCGATGAACCCGAGCCCCCCCGTAATCAGGACCTTTTGGGCCATCCTTTGATCTTAACCTGTTTGCTATCAATACACCGGCATCTATCCGGTTAGTTTCAGATTAATGCGGCTAAGGTCAATCGTTTAATACGCTGCGATACACATTGAAGGTACTGATAGCGCTTCGGTTCCAGTCATAGAGCCTCACCCGCTGCTCACCCAGCATGCGCTTCAATGCCAACCCTTGTGCGTCCGCCAGGGTTACGGTGAGGCTTTGGGAGAGTTCGTCCACATCGCAAGAGTCGAAGTAAAATGCCGCGTCTCCGCAGATCTCGGGCAAGGACGATGTTCGGTTGACGAGAACCGGACAACCCATACTCATCGCTTCCAAGGGAGGGAACCCAAACCCCTCATACAAACTGGGATAAATGAACAAGGCAGCATCCCGGTACGCGCACGCGAGTGTCGCATCCTCTGCTTTGGGAACGACGCTGACCGTACCAGCGAGCCGGAGCTCTGCGATCCGATCGCGTTCCGCGGCGGTGAATTCCCCGCCGCCGACCGCCAGGAGGCGGTAGCTTCCAGCTAAGCCGCTGCGGAAGAAGGCCTCGAGCAGGAGCCCGAAATTCTTGTAGCTGGCGCGCGAGCCTACGTAGAGCAGGTACGGTTCAATTTTGCGTGGCCCGTCGCTGGGCACCGACGGCAGGGGGGAGAAGCCGTGATAGACGACATGTGTCTTCTTCTCGGCAACATCGTAAAACCGATGCAGATCATTCCGGCTGGAGTTGGAAACACATACGATGGCATCGGCTTGGGCAAATAGTTTGCGCTTACTTTCTATGATGGCAGCGGCGTTCTTGAATAGATGGGGAAACCGCTCGTGTATGCAGTCGTGGTGGGTGACCACCACGCGCCTCCGGCGCACCCAGGGGAGGGCCCGGTAAAGAGTCGGGTGGTATATGTCGACGCGTCCACGAAGCGGTGCGATGATCGCGGACAAAACTTCATTGGTTGCGTAGCGGGCCAGTCCCGGCTTTACCGCCGTGCGGCGGCCGAATACTTTAGTTCGCGGCTTCTGGAGAGTAGCAAAAGGCATCACCGAGCCGTTCAGCCCGATGAGGACCTCAATCGCGACCTCATCCGACCGTTGCAGATTGCGGGCGAGCTCAAAATGGTAGCGAGAGGCGCCCCCGGCATCCTGAAGGGAAAAGACCTGATGGTCGTAGAGGATGCGCATGAACTCTTTGAGCTTCCAAACCCCTCGTACATGCTATCTCGATGCCAATACTGCTGCATGGCCTGCCTCCCAGTCCTTGCTTTATGAACCCCTATAATG